>NZ_JACSKM010000007.1:0-176720 GCF_018617615.1 Exiguobacterium sp. s189
GGCTCCCTGCTTGCCCCTAGGAAAGCGAGCCGTGCCCGGCTTGGGCATAAAAAAAGACCGTAGACCTATATTTTGTCTACAGTCTGAAACGATGCCTGAGAGGCATCGTTTTTTTAGAATGGCCAATTTGCCACGACGAATTGATATACTTTCATCCCGAGGAAGACCCCGAAGATTCCGACGACACCTGGTAATACAGGCGGGGCTGGCAATGGCAATTTGAGTGCTGTAAAGATGGCACCACAGATTAAGCCAGCGAGTAATGAAAGCAGAATTTCTTGCATGTATGATTCCTCCGTCTCTTCTAATGAAAGCGCTTTATAATGACTGAACCGCATTCATTATACAATGACTTTCTCTTTTTGAGAAGTCTAACATCAGTCATCCGTCATTTTCTCATTTTCAGCTCGGAGTCGTAAAACTTCCCGCTCAGCCCAGTTTGAAGGTTCTCGTTCGAACACGCTAGGGATGTTGTTCCAGCGTCCTCCCGTATATTGGTGAATGATGATTTGAGACTGAATCTCTTCTTCATTACTTTCGCGTTTCACATATACATAACGACCATCAGAACGTTGCCTTCTCGCCTTCACGTTATCGACAAGTTGAAGTGCCATCATATCTTTGATGTACGTTTTATGCGATGCATTAAGGATTGGAAAGAGAATTTCAATCCGCTTCTTCATGTTGCGTGTCATCCAGTCTGCGGAAGAACAATACAAGTCTTCTTTTCCGTTTTGATAAAAATAAAAGATACGTGAATGTTCGAGATAGCGATCAATGATGGAGATGACTCGAATGTTTTCAGAGACACCTTTAATTCCGGGGCGTAAACAACAGATTCCTCGAACAATCAAGTCGATTTTTACACCTGCAGAGGAAGCATCATACAATTTTGTGATGATGGCCCGGTCTGTAATCGAATTCATCTTCGCAACGATTCTACCATTCCCATACTTCTCGTGTAGTTTGATTTCATCTTCAATTTTGTTGAGGAAGAAGTCTTTCATATCATCAGGTGACGTCTCGAATTGGTGCCAAGATGGTCGCTCTCCATAACCGGAGAGCCAGTTGAAGAAGTTCGTGGCATCCTCGGCAAGTTCCTCGTTTGTCGTCAAGAGCCCAATATCTGTGTACAGTTTTGCTGTAGAGTCATTATAGTTGCCCGTTCCGAGGTGAATGAATCGTTGCAACACACCACCTTCTAAAATACGTACGACGAGTGTGATTTTTGAATGCGTCTTAAGTTCTTTATAACCGTAAATGACGTGGGCGCCCGCTTTTTCAAGTTGTTTGGCCCATTGAATATTTTTCTCTTCGTCAAATCGTGCTTTCAATTCGACGAGGACGGTCACTTGTTTACCGCTCTCGGCTGCATCGGTCAAGGCCTTGATAATCGGAGAGTCCCCAGAGACCCGATACAGCGTTTGTTTGATCGCCAGTACGTTCGGATCTTTAGCGGCTTGGACGATGAATCGTACGATTGGGTCGAACGAGTGGTACGGGTGGTGAAGAAGATAATCTTGTTTGGCGATACTTTGGAATAAATCTTTTCCGGATTCGAGACCTTCCGGGATAAATGGGATCAACGTCTCATTGATCATGTCGTCATATTCTATCCCGATTTGACTATATATACCGAACAGGAAGGTCAAATCAATCGGACCATCCACAATGAAAATGTCACGGTCGTGCAAATCCAGCACGTCCTGTAGCATGAATAACAGTTCTTTTCGTAATGAGCGTTGCTGCACTTCGAGCCGGATGGCGACCCCATAGCGACGTTTTTTCAGCTCTTTTTCAATTTGTTTCAACACATCGCGACTCCCTTCCTCATGGAAAGGCATATCCGCGTTACGGGTAATCCGGAACGGCATCGTCGATTCGACGACAAACCCTTTAAATAAGGAATCGATAAATTGAATGATCAAATCTTCAAGCAAAATCAAATCGGTATGTTCCTCGTCATCTGTAGGCAGTTCAAGATAACGGGGTAGGACAGAAGGTACTTGAACGAGGGCGAGTCGCTTTTTCCCTTCGCCATTCGAAGCGATTTCGACGGCAATATTTAATGATTTTGATAACAGCATCGGGAAAGGACGGTAGGCGTCGACGGCAATCGGTGTGAGAACCGGGAAGACGTGTGTACGGAAATACTCTTTCACGAATTCTTGTTGTGTCTTGTTCAAATGTTTCGTGCGCAAAAAGCGTACGTTTTGATTGGATAATTGTTTCGTGATTTTCTTATACGTCGCATATTGTGTCTCGACAAGTTCTTGAGCACGCATCGAGATGGCTTTAATCTGTTGCTTCGGAGTGAGTCCTGTCTTGTCTTCCGGACGGTTAAACCCTGCGAGCACCTCATCTTTTAAACCTCCAACACGAACCATATAAAACTCATCTAAGTTTGAACTGAAGATTGCTAGGAACTTCAAGCGTTCCATGAGCGGATTTCGATCATCCACCGCTTCTTCGAGGACACGTTCGTTGAAATCGAGCCAGCTAAGTTCCCGATTGTTGAAATGTTCGTACGTATAGTCGGACATGTTTATTCCTCCTCGTTCAAGACAATCTCAATCGATTGGTCGATTGCGCGTTCTAAGTGTTTTTTATGTCGGGTGCTTCGTTGCAACTCAAAGCGGGCAGACCCGTTCGTATCAAGTGAGAGTGTAAGACCATCTTTTGAGCTAGAGACGTGGATGTCCGTGACGATTTGACGCTCGGTCAAATCGAGCGCGTCGACAAGTTTGACAATTGAACCAAGTAATTCAAGACTCTTCAACAACTTGTGGTCAAACCACTTCGGAAAAGCCTCGATATGTTGTTCTAACACGCGTTTTGATTTAAATGATGTAACGAGCGCGAGTGCGAGTCGATCTTCATTATTCAACCCTTTGAAATCATTCGTTGTGATCAAATGGAACGTGTGGTCGCTCTTATTGTTATGGTCGATATATTCACCGACATATGCGAGACGACAAGCACCCTCGAGTAGACCTGGTTCGAACGGTTTCGGTTTGATGGCCTTCTCTTCAATCAGTCCGGTATACAGCTGACGAGCCAATCGAATCAAGTGTTGGTGACGGGTCGGGTTCACATCATATTGTTTTTCAAAATGTCGAAAGCTTTCTTCTTTCACATCAGCAAATCGCACTTTATCATGCTCATGTAAATAGTTCTCATAAAACAATCCTTCTCGAAGTCCGTTATTGCTCATCGTGAATTCCGGAACTTTCAAATATTTCGCAAGCTCACCGATGGCTGTGACAGCCGGGGCGATGATGTCGACCCGATCTTTTGACAGTCCATCCATTCGCCCGAGTTGCTTGCTCGACATGCCGACGAGCTCATCCACGACTTCTTCGAGTTGATCGGAAGAAATCGTATATTGATGGATTCCTTCAAGTGGGAAATTCGACATGGTCTGTTCGACGCGAACTAAGTTACGGGCTGTCCCTCCGACGCCGACAAGCGGGACACCATGAGGTTCTAACCATTCGATTTCCTTAAATGCTTTCTTTAAGTATGAGGTCAACGCTTTGCGTTCGTCTTTTGTCATCGTATCGTCTTTCATGAACTCTTTCGTCAAGGTGACAGCACCAAACGGGAAGCTATGATAAAAGACAAGCTCACGATTCTGGAAATAGGTGACCTCCATTGATCCCCCACCGATGTCGACAGAGTAACCGTCTTCAACATACGTCGAATTGACAATGGCAGAGTACCCATAGAATGCTTCTTCATAATCACTTAGCAAGCGAATCGTCATACCCGTAGCGTTTTTCACTTGCCGTAAGATATCATCCGAATTGTTTGCATTTCGGATGGCCGCTGTCGCGACAGGAAGAACATCGGTAACGGTATGATAATCGTTCAATTCTTTAAAATGGCGTAGCGTATCGATCAAAGCAGCGATTCCGTCCTCTGTCATTTCATTCGAGTCACTTATATGACTAGATAAACGAGCTACTTCTTTCACGTTTAGTCGCTCGAAATATTGTCCTTCCTCGTTGACTTCAAAGATGACATTCCGAATCGAGTTGGACCCGATATCGATGACTGCTAGTTTCTTTTCCATAAAACCATCCCCTTCATATCTTTAGTGTAATCGACAAGGTTTTGGACGAACATATGATTTACGTGATTTTTAAACATTTAGATTAGCGAAAACGGTCTCGCTTGAAGGCGTGTCGGATATTCTGTATAATACAAACGCCTAGAAAGTAGAAATGATTACGATTTATCAAATGAGAGAAGGGATTAGATGACAGCATCCGTCGTCAAATTAAATGATGTGTCTTATTACTATGATGGGACACCGGCCTTACAACAAGTTTCGATTGATATTCGACAAGGGGACTTCGTCGCCATCGTTGGAGAAAACGGTTCTGGGAAGTCGACATTGATTCGAACGATTCTTGGTTTACTACAACCACAACAAGGGTCCGTTGAACTGTTCGGTAAGCCAATTTCGCAGTTTAAAGACAAGTCTCGTATCAGTTACGTTTCCCAAAAAGCGGCTTCATTTAACTCGGGATTCCCGGTTACCGTTGAAGAAGTTGTGGCGATGGGGAGATATGGCCGCCTCGGTTTATTTAAGCGTCTAAAAATGGAGGACCGGGCAGCGATTCAAAATGCGCTTGAGACGGTCAACATGTGGCAGTTCCGCCATCGTAAAATCGGGGACTTGTCAGGAGGTCAACAACAACGTGTCTTTATCGCGCGGGCAATGGTCAATCAACCTGATTTATTGATTTTAGATGAGCCTACGGTTGGTGTGGACCAGAAACACTTACAAGACTTTTATGAAGTATTGCATATGCTCAGAGAACATACGACGTGTACATTCGTCCTCGTCACCCACGATTTAAACGTCGTGACGGACCTCGTCACGAAAGTCGTCCATCTCGACCGTGGGCGTTTGGCATGTAATTGTGGTCTTCGAGAATATAGCGAGCTCGGTGAACTGGCGTCATCCATTAAACCATATCCTGTAAAAGTGCTTGTCCATGAGGGTACAACATGATTGCAGACCTTTGGACATACAGTTTTTTACGTTATGCGTTCATTGCAGCGCTTGTCATTGGGTTCACAGCACCGCTCATCGGCTCGTTTATCGTCGTCAGACGAATGAGTTTGATTGCTGATGCCCTGTCCCATATGACACTTGCTGGTATTTCATTCAGCTTATTTCTCGGGCAATACATCGCCTTATTTGCTGATCTCAATCCGCTCTATATGGGAACGTTGATTTCGGTATTGGCGGCGCTCGGACTCAATTGGTTAAGAAGTAAATATGTTCACTTTCAAGAATTATCGATTCCCATCATGATGTCAGCTGGTATGGGACTGAGTGCTATTTTCATCTCGCTCTCAAGAGGATTCTCCGTAGATTTGTCTACGTTATTATTCGGATCAATCTCTGCAGTGAGTCAGTCAGATATCACCTTGATTGTAAGTGTGGCGATCTTAACGGTCCTTGTGATCTTTATCTTCTATAAACAGTTATTGTTCTTGTCATTTGATGAAGAACAAGCGAAAGTCTCGGGACTTCCGAGCACAATGCTCCATCTATTGTTTATGTTCATTGTGGCACTTGTCATCGCTGTCAGTATGCGAATCGTCGGGACGCTTCTCGTATCAAGTTTGATTACGCTACCTGTCGCAGCGGCGTTACGTTTCACTTCAAGTTTCAAACAGACAATCCTTTGGTCAATCATCTTTGGTGAAGTTGCGACAATCGGTGGACTTGTCCTCGCTTACGACCTTGATGTCGCACCAGGTGGAGTCATCGTGTTGATCGCGGTCGGCATCTTAGCGGGTGTCATGATTCTTGAAAAAGTGATGAGTTTCAGGAAAAAGGAGGTACAATATGAATGAGACTGAGCAATTGAATCGTCTTCGTGCATCTTCTTTAAAAGTTACGCCGAAACGTCTTGAGATGTACGCCTTTCTCTCTGAAGAAGATCGCTACGTCAGTGCTAAAGACGTACTGGAATATATGCGGGATAAGCATCCGACGATGAGTTTTGATACGGTTTATCGAAACCTCAAATCTTTTGCTGAGGAAGGGCTACTCGAAGCGACAGAGCTTGAAGGTGAAAAGTCGTTTCGCGTCACATGTAGCGCATCGCACCATCATCACCATTTGATTTGTCGAAGTTGCGGAAAGACAAAACTACTTGATTTGTGTCCGATGCGTTTTGTAGAGACAGTGGATCCTGAATTCGAAGTGGTCGATCATAAATTTGAGATATATGGGTATTGTAAAGAATGTAAGCAAAAGGGATTGAATTGATTCAATCCCTTTTTTGTATCGAAAGGGGGAAGTTAGATGATTTACACAGCGAAAGAAATCAAACAGATCGATCAAACCGCCAGTCAAAACGGGATGCCCGGGACAGTATTGATGGAACGAGCGGCTTCGGCAATCGTGCCGAAGATGCAGATAGATTCCTCTTCAACGATTCTAGTGATTTGTGGGAAAGGCAATAACGGCGGAGACGGATGGGTTGTCGCGAGAGAACTGGCGATGAAAGGTCATGACGTGAGCGTTTGGTCACCACTCGGTGAGAGTAAATCGGAGGCGGCATCGACGCACGCGACTTATGCGGCATCATTCGTTCACATCATTGAACAACCGATTGCTACGGACGTCATCATCGATGCGTTGCTCGGTGTCGGACTGTCTGGACCCGTCTCAGGAAAAGCGAGAGACGTCATTGAATGGATCAATGAACAATCGGCAGAGGTGTTGTCGATTGATATCCCTTCCGGTATGCCGAGTGACCACGCTCGTGAGTTTGATGGTCTGGCTGTTCAGGCGACCCATACTTATTCTTTACACGGCTATAAGCGGACAGCTTTTTTGAACCGCACTGCACCTTATTATGGGCAGCTCGAACGAATTGATATCGGGCTCCCGCATACATCGGACTGGAACGTATTGACCGAATCTGATTTTGATCAATCGCTTTTAGAGAGAGACCGATTCAGTCATAAAACGGATTATGGGCACGGCATATTGATTGGAGGGAGTCGTCATCTTCTCGGGGCCCCATTTATGGCTGGCCGCGCAGCACTTCGCTCCGGGATTGGCTTGTTAAACCTCTCGATCCCAAGGGAGGCGAGTCCTCTCATTTCGACGTTACCTGAAGCGATGTACGACCAGCATACGGATCTCTTGGAAAAAACATACGACGCGATTGCAATCGGTCCTGGAATGGTGGAAGGTGAGGGTTTGGACTTGATTTGGCAACAAGTGACTCGGCAGTCGTGTCCTGTCATCGTTGACGCGGGCGCACTATCGACAAAGCGACTTGAAGCACGAGGACCGCTCATCCTCACCCCGCACCCTGGTGAATTTTCTAAATTGACAGGTCAATCGGTTGAAGAAATTGAAAGTGATCGTTTCACCATTGCTGCCGAATTTGCAATAGAGCACCGTGTCCACCTGATTTTAAAAGGGACGTATACCCTTATCGTGGCACCCGATGGAACAGGCGCGGTCAATACAGTGGAAGCCTCTGCCTTAGCCAAAGGAGGGAGCGGCGACGTGTTGACAGGAATTTTGCTCGCATTATGGGCGAGAGAAGGTGGGGCATGGTCACCAAATGAACAAGCAGTCCTTTGGCACGCGCTCGCAGCTAAATCGATCAGTCAAACGATTCATCCAGCAAGTGTACTGGCAAGCGACGTGATTGAAGAACTCGGCCGCATCTAATTAAAAAAGGCACTCCCGTTAGCTGAACGGGAGTGCCTTTTAGCGTTGGTTAAGAACCATTTGTTTTTCGATATGCGCAATCTGATGATGTGCTTCACGCCATGTAGAGATGCGTCTAACACCTTCAGGTAGCACTTTCCGATTGTAAGGTGCATCGAACAATAGGACAGGGATAGACGTTTCTTCGTGGATGGACACTGCATTCTCATAACGGTCCTCCATGAATAATTCGAGTGACAAGTCTTTGACGACATTGATTTTATCGTGTGATCCGGTCATCACGAGCGAATCGAGTGGAAGTCGGTGACTCGTAATCCATTCTTCTGTAACAGGACGAACCGCTTCGCTCCTTGCAGTGACGTAGTGAAGGTGATGTTGTTGTTTCAACTCCCATAATACGTCCAATACATCGGAATGGGGAAGGGAACGACGATAGATTGCTTCCTCATGTCCTTCTTCAATCATAAACTTCCAAAACTCATGCTGTTCCATCTTGGTATACGTATGCAGTTCATACTCTGTCGCACGATGATAGTCAATGGAGTAACCAAGTGATTCATTCATATATATAAAGCAACTTCTAGGGTCTGTTACGGTCCCATCTAAATCAATACCGATTCGCATCTCATCACTCCTCCTCACATGCCCTCTATTCTATCAAAAACCCGCACGGTTGCAACCGTGCGGGTAAGGTGATTCATTAATTTGATTGATTAGCAAGCTCTTGTTCTTCACGCTCGCGTTCAGCCATCTTTTCAGCAGCAATGGCGTCGATTTCTTTTTTCAATTCCTCAACCATCGTGGCTTCAGGAACTTTACGGATAATCTTACCGTGGCGGAAAAGAAGACCTTCATTGCGGGCACCGGCGATACCGATGTCAGCCTCACGTGCTTCACCAGGACCGTTTACCGCGCAACCAAGAACAGCAACTTTAATGTTGACGTTAATGTTTTGGATGTATTCCTCTACTTCTTTCGCGATCGAGATCAAATCGATTTCAATTCGACCACACGTCGGACAAGAAATCAATGTTGCGGCATTTGCAGCAAGACCAAATGACTTGAGCACTTCTTTCGCAACTTTTACCTCTTCGACTGGGTCATCTGAAAGAGAGACACGAACCGTTGAACCGATTCCGAGTGAGAGGATCGCGCCAAGCCCAGCTGCTGATTTAAGTGAACCAGAGAAAAGTGGACCTGATTCTGTGATCCCGACATGGAGCGGGTAATCAAACGTCTTCGCAGCGAGCGTATACGCTTCAAGCGCCAAGTTCACGTCAGAAGCTTTGAGTGAAATGATTGTGTTATAGAATCCGAGATCTTCGAGAATTTTCACGTGGTGCATCGCACTCTCGACCATTCCTTGTGCAGTCGGGTAACCATACTTTTCAAGGAATTGTTTCTCGAGTGACCCGGCATTGACACCGATTCGAATTGGGATTCCTTTTGCTTTCGCGGCGTTTACGACAGCTTCTACTTTTTCGCGTCGACCGATGTTACCTGGGTTGATTCGAATTTTATCGACGCCACTTTCGATGGCTTTTAGTGCAAGCTTGTAGTCGAAGTGAATATCGACAACGAGCGGGATGTTAATGCGGCTCTTGATTTCAGCGAGTGCGTCAGCTGCACGTTCGTCTGGACATGCCACGCGAACAACCTGACACCCAGCTTCTTCTAGACGCTTAATCTCGGCGACAGTTGCCTCGACGTCGTGAGTTTTTGTTGTAGTCATAGATTGAATGACGACTTCGTTCGATCCTCCGATAATCAAATTACCGACACGAATCGGACGAGTTAATGAACGATGCAAAATTTCTGACATATACGTAATCTCCTTCTTTTGGAAAGATTCCAATCGATTTAAGAAAATAAGGTTTCTTCATTATCATAACGAAAAGAATGTGAAAAAGCATCTAGGATGCGTAACGGATGTGTGCTCTTTACAAACTCTAACGTTATCTTAACATCTACTTTATAATTTTCCACCGTCTCAAGACCGATATAAAGGCGAGAATAGAAAAAGAGGTGGCAACATATGAAATGGGGCTTCAAACGGAATCAAATGAAGAAAGCGAGACGAAACAATCGACCGAATCGGCATTATAAAATGGCACACCGCCTCCAATGGACGCTCATGCCGATTATTTTACTAGTCTTTATCATGACGTTTGGTTGGTTCGCGTTAAAGTCTGAACAACTATTGTCCGCAGAAATCGAGCAACGTCTCGTACGAGAAGTCAAGGTCATGCGAGAAGCAGTAAAGACATCCTACAGTGCATACGTTGCAAACGAGAAGCAACTGAACCGTTCATTAAAATCCACTTATATGCAACAAGCTTCTATTTTATCGGGGGATGAATTCGAAGCCGCACAATTTTTAGTGCGTGGACAGTCTATTGAGCAATTGAGTGGACCAAAAGGGATGGAGAGAACAGAAACCCTGGAGAAAGTCGCATCGAAGACGAAACCGGAAGTGACAGAAACGGAGCGATACTTAATGGCATCTATCTCCATTCCTGAGTTGAAAGCGGATTATGTTCTCGTTGTAACGAAAGAATCGACACTTGGTCCGATGAATGAGCTACGACGATTGATCATTTATATCTTATTGATTTCGATGATCGGGATGGCAATCCTATTTACACGATTGATTCAGCGCGAAGTCAGACCGTTGAGTATACTTGCCAATTCATTGCGTTATGCCGTAGAATCGCGCCGATTCGATGATGTGTCACTCGGAGCAAAATCAAAGGAGATTCATATTCTCGAAACGGAGTTCAATACGTTCATTCGCTTATGGAATCAATCTATGGAAATGATGGGGAAGACGGCAAATGCGTTCCATCAAAGTCTTCCTGTCTTTAAACGGGAATTGATGAATAGTCATCATCAAGTGGAACAGTTCCAAGAAGTCGCAACCACTGTAGAACATACGAGTGATTCGTATCAGATGGTAACGAGCGACACTACATCAAAAATGAAGGAAGTGACCGAACAAATCGAAATGCTCGGACGTCAAATGGACAGTGTCGATGAGCGAGGGAATCGCTTGAAGTCCATTTTACATGATGAACTTGAAACGTTTTCTTCTGTCAAAAACGCAAGTGAGTATGTTGAACACCAAATGGGGAATATTCAGAAAAAATTAATCGAAAGCGAAGCCAACTCGTCAAAAGCGGATGAAGCGCTGAAGAGTATCCTCTCGGTTTCGGCAGCCACAAAGATGTTATCGCTAAACGCATCAATCGAAGCAGCAAGAGCGGGCGAGCATGGGAAAGGATTTGCTGTTGTTGCCAGTGAGGTGGGGAACTTAGCGAAAATGACAAATGAAGCGACACTTCTCGCGGTACATGCAATCGAAGCGCTGAACGAGGAGCGAAAGGATTTGTTAGGGGAAGTCAATGACTTTATCAATCAAGTGCATGGATTAAAAGATGCCGTTTCACGAGTAGAGAGCGGAATCGGAACGATCGATCACGAAATCAAAGTGCAGGTAGGTGAGTTTCAAACCATTACGGATCATACCTCACACACAGGTAGACAGCTTTTACAATTAATCGAATCAAATGAGCAACTACGAGAAATCAGTTCGTTACTTGAACAAAAATTGGGAGAGCTGAGCGAGGGAGTCGATCGGTGGTCACACGTTCAATCTGCCTTACGATCTGCGGGCGCAGATTTAGAAGACCAAAGCGAAGCGTTAAATCGAACGCTTGAGGATCTTTCACCAAAATAAAAAACAACGACGAGCGTTCACGAAGACGCTCGTCGTTGTTTTTTTTGAGGTACTTTTGTTAAAGGATAGGTGATATATCCAAGTCCAATCACAAAGCCAATCGAAATCAATGAAGAGTTCATGTGATACAAAATCACTAATAAAATTGTTGGTACAAGTGTCATCGACACTGCGTATGGCCAAGCTTGGCGGTAAGCCCACATGTTTTTGGAATAGACTCTTGTAAATAATTGAACATATAAAGCCATGAAAGCGACCCAGATTAAATAGAAAAAGAAGATGGCGAATCCGTGTAAGAAGAGCCACATCGGAATGAAAAAGTCAGGACGAATCACAATAAAGTCCAAGACGGTAATGAGTAACGTCAACACAAAAGTGGCTCCCATATAGGCGTGAAGCGGAGCGAGGCGGAGACGGAGGGCTCGTTTTGACGGCACTACGCTCGTTCGAATAAACGTAAAAATGGTGGACAACATGCTAAAAACTCCAATCTGTTATATTACAACATCCATAAAATCATTAAAAATAGTACAGTGTTTTAATAAAACTTTTACATAAAACGTGTTTACATGAAGATGCCGATGAAGGCATAATGAGTAGGGCATTAAAAACCAAGCAAATCCAACCAATTCTTAATTAAAAGGAGTACAAAAATCGTGGAATACAATTTGCAAGAAATGTTATTCATGTTTTTTGGAGGTCTAGGGATCTTCCTCTTCGGGATCAAATCGATGGGAGACGGACTCCAAAAGTCTGCAGGGAATCGCCTGCGCGACATCCTAGATAAGTATACAACGAATCCATTCCTTGGTGTACTCGCCGGGATTATCGTTACTGTATTGATTCAATCTTCTTCAGGTACAACCGTTATTACGGTCGGACTTGTTAGCGCCGGCTTCATGACACTCCGTCAAGCGATCGGGGTCATCATGGGGGCAAACATCGGTACAACGGTGACGGCATTTATCATCGGATTCGATGTCGGTGAGTATTCACTGCCGATGATTGCAATCGGTGCAGTCTTACTCTTCTTCTTTAAGAAAGAACGTTTCCAACATCTTGGACAAGTCATCTTTGGACTTGGTGCATTGTTCTATGGTCTAGAGTTGATGGGAGACGGCATGCGTCCGCTCCGCTCAAGTGAATATTTCATCGACTTGACGCAATCAATGAGTGACAATCCGTTCCTCGGTGTCATCGTCGGTACTGTATTTACAGTCATCGTCCAGTCATCATCTGCAACAATCGGAATTTTACAAGAGCTCTATGCAGGTGGTTCAATCGACTTGGGTGCCGCTCTTCCAGTATTGTTTGGTGACAATATCGGTACGACGATCACAGCTATTTTGGCATCAATCGGTGCATCGGTTGCCGCACGCCGCGCAGCTGCAGCACACGTTATCTTTAACTTAATCGGAACGACGATCTTCATGGTCTTGTTAGTTCCGTTCACAAACTATATTTATTGGATTACAGACTTCTTGGCAATTGAAGACAAGATGCAAATTGCATTCGCACACGGAACGTTTAACGTCGTCAACACATTCGTTCAGTTCTGGTTCATCGGTTCGATTGCTTGGCTCGTGACGAAGTTGGTTCCTGGTGAGGACTCGATTGTTGATACGAAAGCACAGCATTTGGATCCAATCTTCATTCAACAGTCTCCTTCGATTGCAGTGGAGCAAGCGAAATACGAAGTCATCCGCATGGGTGATTTTGCAAAACTTGGTCTCGATGAAGCGCGCAACTATTTGACAACAGGGGATAAGAAACACTCTGAAAAGTCTGCGCATATCGAAGAAGCGTTAAACTCGTTGAATGCGAAAATCACAGATTACCTTGTGAAATTGGCTGCGGTTGATTTGACAGAGCAAGAATCACAAGAACACAAGACGCTCATGCATGCGATCAACGACATCGAACGTATCGGTGACCACGTTGAAAACATCATTGAGTTGATTGACTATAAGACTGCTACGAAAGTGACACTTTCGACAGAGGCTCAAAAAGAATTGACTGAAATGTATGACCTCACACGCGAAACGTTAGAGAAATCACTTCAGACGTTAGCGAGCGGTGACATGGTCGAAGCACGTAAAGTCATCGAAATGGAAGCGAAACTCGATATGCTCGAGCGTCAATTCCGTAAAAACCACGTTGTTCGTTTGAACACGGGTGCTTGTGATGGACAAGCAGGTATGTTCTTCGTCGACATGCTCTCAAACCTTGAGCGCATCGGTGACCATGCCATGAACATCACAGAAATCACGCTCGAAGATGCGAACGAAGTGACGGTATAAAGATGAGGCACTCCAACTACATGTTGGAGTGTTTTTCTTTTTAATGGAAAGGAATTTCCCTTGACAGTATGGAGCATATTCAGTATATTATTACTGTATAACAACATGGCGGTGTAGCTCAGCTGGCTAGAGCGTACGGTTCATACCCGTGAGGTCGTGGGTTCGACTCCCTCCGCCGCTACTTATAAGGACCCTTAGCTCAGCTGGTTAGAGCAGACGGCTCATAACCGTCCGGTCGTAGGTTCAAGTCCTACAGGGTCCATTTGAAACAACTTTCATTTTGTGAAAGTTGTTTTTTTGTTTTCAATCTAAAATTCGTGGGTAAATAGTCGTTAGCATTTTGTTTTTTGAAAAATATGAAATGAGGCGGACAAAATGGAACGAAATCACACCATGATGCAGTTTTTTGAATGGCATGTCGAAGCGGATCAAAAACATTGGAAGCGGTTAAAAGAGAGAGCGGAAGATTTAAATAAAGCTGGGATCACGGCGCTTTGGTTACCTCCTGTTACAAAAGGTCAAAGTGGCGAGGATACGGGTTACGGGATTTATGATTTATATGATTTAGGAGAATTCGATCAAAAAGGGTCGATTGCCACGAAATACGGAACGAAAAAAGAGCTTCTTGAAGCGACAACCTATTGTCAGCAAGAACTCGGGATGCAAATTTATATGGATGTCGTCATGAACCATAAAGCAGGAGCAGATGCGACCGAGAAGTTCGAAGTGCTCGAAGTGGATCAGAATGATCGCACGAAAGTGCTGTCTGACGAGCCTTTTGAAATCGAAGGATGGACAAAGTTTGATTATGAAGCTCGTGATGGGAAGTATTCTACATTTAAATGGGACTTCACACATTTTAACGGGACGGATTATGATGCAGCGACAGACCGTTCTGGCATTTTCTTTATAGTTGGAGAGAATAAAAGATGGAACGACAATGTCGATGACGAATTCGGTGTCTATGACTATTTGATGTTCGCAAACATCGATTATCATCATCCTGAAGTTCGGGAAGAAGTATTGAGCTGGGGTAAATGGTTCATTGAGGAAACGAAATGTGACGGATTCCGATTGGATGCAATCAAACATATCAACTATGACTTCGTAAAAGAATTCAGTCAGACGATGCGTGAAGAAAAGGGAGATGAATTTTATTTCGTCGGAGAGTTCTGGAAGTCAGATCTTGACGCATGCCGTGAATTCCTCGATAACATCGATTACCACGTCGATTTATTCGATGTTCCGCTCCACTATAAATTACATCAGGCGTCAGAGGAAGGGGCCGCATTCGATATGCGCACCATTTTTGATGATACGCTCGTCCAGTCACACCCGCTCCATTCAGTGACATTTGTAGACAATCACGATTCGCAACCGGAAGAGGCGCTTGAGTCGTGGGTAAAAGATTGGTTCAAACAAATCGCATACGGTCTCGTCTTGCTTCGTAAAGATGGCTATCCATGTGTTTTCTACGGGGATTACTACGGCATCGACGGTCCCCGCCCGACTGATGGGATGAAACTCGCCATTGACACACTTCTTTATGCTCGTCGGGAAAAGGCTTATGGGGAACAGGATGATTACTTTGATGATGCAAACGTCATCGGTTGGGTACGCAAAGGTGTGGAGGAGATCGAACGTTCAGGATGTGCCGTTCTCATCTCCACTTCGGACGAGGCTGAAAAGCGAATGTTCGTCGGGGAAGAGCGAGCTGGCGAAACATGGGTCGACTTGACGAATACACGAGAAGATAAAATTGAGATTGATGATGAAGGATTTGGGGTATTTAAAGTGGCGGCGGGATCTATTTCAGTCTGGGCGTTACCAGAAGAAGATGTAGAGTGAAGCATTACAATTGAGTCGACCGTCACAAATCTGTTACATTTATAACGAACGTTGTTCAAAACACTTTTAAGGGGGATTTTAGTAATGGCTAAATTTGAATTACCACAACTTGATTACGCATATGATGCACTCGAACCACACATTGACGCACGCACGATGGAAATCCACCACACGAAACACCACAACACTTACGTCACAAACGTAAACAATGCACTCGAAGGAAAAGACGTGGAGTACTCTTCACTCGAAGACTTGCTTCAAAAAATCGATTCGCTTCCTGCTGACATTCAAACTGCTGTCCGTAACAATGGTGGCGGCCACTGGAACCACTCGTTCTTCTGGAAACTCTTGAAGAAAAACGAGAACGGGACACCTTCAGGCGATCTCGCTGCTGCAATCGACGAGTCGTTCGGTAGCTTTGATGCATTCAAAGACGAGTTCACAAAAGCTGCAACTACTCGTTTCGGTTCAGGATGGGCATGGCTCGTCGTGAAGAACGGCAAACTCGAAGTGACGTCTACACCAAACCAAGATTCACCGATCATGGAAGGCGTTACGCCAATCCTCGGACTTGACGTTTGGGAGCACGCTTACTACTTGAACTACCAAAACCGTCGTCCTGACTATATCAATGCATTCTTCCACGTCATCGACTGGGATTATGTTGCGAAATTGTACGCTGACGCAAAATAAGTCGTTTGTCCCGAGATTCTTCATAGAGTCTCGGGTTTTTTTGTGTCTTTCATTAATTTGTAAACAAATTATGATATAGTGAAAAACGGACAAAATAGTAGATGACCGTGTACGCTATACTATAGAAGGAATCGATTTTGGAAGGAGATAACGGACTTGGCAAAAAATCGTGTGAAAGTGCCGAAGAAACGGCGAAACCACTTACCGTTACGTTTGAATTTGTTATTTTTCATCGTCTTCGTTCTATTTGCGACCTTAATCTTTCGATTAGGTGTCGTTCAAATCGTGAATGGGGAGTTGATTGCACGTGAAGTTCAAAAAACTGAGTCAAGTAAGATTAAATACGAGGTACCGCGAGGGAAGATTTATGACCGTAACGGTCAAGTGCTCGCGGATACGATTTCAAACTACTCGATCATGTACCGTCGTTCGCAAGTGACGAAAGCGGATGAACGCTTAGATGTCGCCAAAAAGTTATCGGAAATCGTCGATATTCCGAAAGAAGATCGCAAAATGACGGAACGTGACCGTAAGGATTACTGGATTGCAACGAATCCAGAACTCGCACAAGAACGTACACAAGCATTGATGGAGGAGTTACCGGAAGATGAGCGGGCTGCCTTGTCCAACCAAGATGTGGACCGGCTCTTGCTCGACTCCATTACAGAAGAAGAAATCACGTTCGATGATGCGACAGAAGAAATCATCGCGATCAAACATAATATGGAGAGCGGCTATGCGCTCGACCCACAAGTCATCAAAATCGGTGCAAGTCCGAAAGAGATGGCAGTCATTGAAGAAAATTTAGAAATGTTGCCAGGCGTGAGCGTCGAGCCATACTATCAACGGGACTATCCGTTCGATGAGACGTTCAAGAGTTTCTTAGGAAGCTATCGTCAAATCCCGGCAGAACAACGAGCTTCATATCAGGCGAAAGGATATGGACTGAACGACCGTGTCGGGACGTCCTACTTGGAGCAACAATATGAAGACGTCCTTCGCGGGACGCCTGCATACGATGTGTTCACGACGTATAAAGGTGAACCGGTCGGAGAACCGACTCGCGTGAGTGGGAACCCGGGGAAAGATATTGTATTGTCGACTGATATTGAATTCCAAAAAGAAGTCGACGAGATTTTGAAAAAAGCGATTCGGGCCGGACGTTCGGGAAGTCCTCATTTCGACCGAGCGTTTGCTGTTGTCATGAACCCGCAGACGGGTGAACTCCTCGCCTTGTCAGGTCAGGAGCTTGATTTAGAGACAAACGAATTCAAAGATGTCTCGACAGGTACCGTGCTCCGTGCCAGCCAAATCGGGTCAACCATCAAAGGGGCGACGGTCGCTTATGGATTCGAAGAAGGTGTCGTCGAGCCGGGAGAATATATTTATGACGCACCGATTCGAATCGGATCGTCGACCAAAGCCTCTTACCGTAACATGGGAAACATTAATGATTTAGATGCACTCGCGATGTCGTCAAACATTTATATGTTCCAGATTGCCTTGCGTTTGGCTGACTATTATTCGACTGGACAAATTGTCGGGGAAAACGTCACACAGGCGTTTGAAACGATGGAACATTATTATAAACAGTTCGGACTCGGAATCGAGACGGGAATTGATTTACCGTTCGAGTCGACCGGATTCCGTAGCGTTCCCGACCGTGTCACGCTCCTCATGGATATGTCAATCGGACAGTATATCTCGTATACGCCAATCCAGTTGGCACAATACACCTCTGCGTTAGCGAATGGCGGTTATCGCATTCAGCCGCATTTACTGAAGGAAATCATTGAACCAGGTTCGCTCGATGAAAACAAGAAACAAGTCGTCAGCACGTTCCAACCGAACGCGTTGAATAAAGTCGATATTCAAGACGAGTATATTGAGCGGGTTCGTGAAGGATATCGTCAAGGGGTTGAATCTTCATCCGGTTCATCTCGAATTTTGCAACAGACAGGGATGACTGCGGCCGGTAAGACAGGGACGGCACAGGCTATTGCTGAAGGTGCAGACGGTCAGGCGAAACGTAATGCAAAAGGTGAACCAGTCAAGACGCTTAACTCGAACCACGTCGGTTGGGCGCCGTTCGATGATCCTGAAATCGCATGGGCAATCATCATGCCTGGACTAGAGGCGGAAGGAATCAACACGCGGGTCGCGCACGATATTATGAAAGCTTACTTTAACTTAGAAGATGTGAATGCAATGCTTCAATGAAAGAAGTCACTTCGGTGACTTCTTTTTTTGTCTTTACAATTCTTTTACGTTCCGTTTATTTCTCGTTAATAGAAGTTCATTAGGATATTAATTGTAGGACAGAACAACAGATCCACAACAAAAATCAAAGCAAACTCAAGGAGGACGTCACAAATGTCTTGGATGAAAAAATCAGCTTTACTCGCTTCAATCACTTCGGTCGCACTCGTAGGTGCAGCCTGTGGGAACAATGAAGAAGGAAGTGGCGCTGCTGAAGGCGATGCGCTCTCAGGAAAAGTCGTCATGGACGGATCATCAACTGTATTCCCAATCATGGAAGCAGTCGCAGAAGAATATTCAGCTGAACAACCAGAAGTTGAAGTGACAGTCGGTGTCTCTGGTACGGGTGGTGGCTTCAAACGCTTCGTGACGGGAGAGACAGACTTCTCGAACGCATCACGTGAAATCAAAGAAGAAGAAGCAGCTGAAGCTGAGAAAAATGGTGTGGAATTTACACAACTCTCAGTCGCACTTGATGGTCTTTCACTCGTTGTGAACCCAGCAAACGATTGGGCACAAGATATCACAATTGAAGAATTGAATAAAATGTGGACAGATACAAGCGTGAAAACGTGGAAAGACGTTCGCTCGGACTGGCCAGATGAGGAAATCTCATTCTTCGCACCAGGTAAAGATTCAGGTACGTACGATTTCTTCGACGAGAAAGTTCTTGATGAGACAGATATTCGTCAAGACGCACAATTGTCTGAAGATGACAACGTACTCGTCACAGGTGTAGCTGGGACAGAAGGGGCAATCGGATTCTTCGGATTTGCTTACTACCTCGAGAACCAAGACACACTTCGTGCCTTGAATGTTGAAGGAGTAGAGCCGACACATGACACAATCAACGATTTGTCTTACCCGCTCTCGCGTGAAATTTACACGTATGTCAACAACGCTTCGTTGAAAGACAAAGAGCAAGTAGCTGACTTCGCACGCTTCATGAACGAAAATGCAGCTGACCTTTCTGAAGAGGTTGGTTACGTAAAAATGGAGCAAGCGCGTTACGACGAAAACATGAAGATGATCGATGAGATCGCTGGAGAATAAGATGATACGTGGCAGAAGGTGAGGGTAGCTCTCACCTTCTCGCCATGCTTTCTAGTATGAAGAGGTAGGGAGCGATACACGAGATGAATGAACCAAACAAAGAGCTCTCGATTCGAGAGATGATTCAACAAAATAAACAAAAGAAATATAGTACGACGAACGTGTTTGATAAAATCATGCCGTTCTTATTATTCTTGAGCGCATTCGTATCGGTCGTCACCACAATCGGTATTGCGTTCACACTTGGCTTTGAGCTATTCAAGTTCTTTGAACGAGTGCCTGTCGCTGAATTTTTAGGAACGACAGAATGGTATCCGCTTAGTGCAGACCAGCGCTTCGGGGTATGGGCCCTTGTGATGGGAACACTCCAAATTACTGTGATTGCGATGATTGTTGCCGTACCGCTTGGACTGGCGTCTGCGATTTATTTGAGTGAGTACGCTTCGGAGCGAGCGCGTCGTGTATTAAAGCCGATCTTAGAAGTGTTGGCAGGTGTACCGACCATCGTATTCGGTTTCTTCGCGTTGTCATTCATCACACCGATTTTGCAAGCGTTGATTCCAGGACTTCAAATTTACAATGCGCTTAGTCCTGGTATTGTCGTCGGGATCATGATTATTCCGATGATCGCTTCGATTTCTGAGGATGCGATGAGTGCGGTGCCGAAGAAAATTCGAGATGGCGCGCTCGGTCTAGGTGCAACACGCCTTGAAGTGGCGACGAAGGTCGTCATGCCGGCAGCGACATCTGGTATCATTGCTTCAATCGTTCTCGGAATGAGCCGTGCGATTGGGGAGACGATGATTGTAACGATTGCGGGTGGGTCGCAACCGAACTTCGAGTTCAATCCGCTCAATGCGATTCAGACGATGACAGCATATATCGTTCAAATCGCAAAAGGTGACGCAGGTTACGGAACAATCGAATATTACAGTATCTATGCGGTCGGTGCGTTGTTGTTCGTCTTCACTCTGTTGATGAACTTGCTCGCAAACTGGGTGACGCGCCGCTTCAGAGAGGAGTACTAATATGGCTTTACCGAACAGTGAGTTCAAGAATACGAAGAACCTGATGGATCGTGAAACGGTGTCTGAACGAATCAAACGCCGTTTACAACTGAATGAAATTTTCAAATATGTCTTTTTGGCAGGACTCGTCTTTGCATTAGTCGTCTTGTCGACATTGATCTATGACATCGTCTCAAAAGGGGCGGGCTGGGTCGACCTTGATTTCTTACGTAACTTCCCGTCACGTCGTCCTGAAGATGCTGGTCTATATCCTGCATTAATCGGGTCATTTTGGTTAATGTTATTGATCGTACCAATGGTGTTCGTCATTGGTGTCGGTGCAGCCATCTATCTAGAAGAGTACGCACCGAAGAATCGAATGACTTCATTTATCGAAGTCAATATTTCGAACTTGGCTGGTGTGCCTTCAATCGTTTTCGGATTGCTCGGATTAACGATATTCGTCCGTGTCATGGAATTAGGAAACTCGGTTATGGCAGGTGCGTTAACGCTCGGACTCATGAGTTTACCGATCGTCATCGTAGCCTCACAAGAAGCATTACGGGCAGTCAAGATGGAGTTACGACACGCTTCTTTAGCGCTAGGAGCTTCAAAATGGCAGACCACGTTCAATGTCGTCTTGCCGTCAGCGATTCCTGGGATTATCACAGGAATCATTCTAGCCGTGTCTCGTGCAATCGGTGAAACAGCACCGTTGATCATGGTCGGTGCAGCAACATTTATTTCAACAACACCAAGCGGAATTTTCTCTGACTTCACGGCGCTCCCAATCCAGATCTATAACTGGACGAGCCGACCGCAAGCAGAGTTCCAAAACTTGGCCGCGGCAGGAATCATCGTACTCATGACAATGCTCATTGCGATGAACTCTGTAGCGATTTATATCCGAAACAAATATACGAACCGACATTGAGTCGTTTTTGCAGATGAATGAGGAGGAAGCTCGAGATGATGAAACAACAAGAGCTCAATAAAGGAGATCAAAACGTGAACACAACTACGACAGAACCGACAACAACTGAGATGAAAAAAGATAGCGCTTATGTCGTCAACAATTTGAACTTATGGTACGGCGAAGACCAAGCTTTGATTGACGTCAACCTCGATATTAAAAAGAATGAAGTTACGGCAATCATCGGACCATCTGGGTGCGGGAAATCAACATTCATTAAAACGTTGAATCGCATGGTAGAACTCGTACCATCTGTTCGAACGAATGGTGAAATTTTGTATCATGGTCGGAACATCTTCGACCGTGGATATAAAGTAGAAGATTTACGTACATCGGTCGGAATGGTATTCCAACAACCAAACCCGTTCCCGAAATCAGTATATGATAACGTAGCGTACGGCCCTCGTACGCACGGCATCAAAAATAAAAAAGTACTCGATGAGATCGTCGAGCGTTCACTTCGTGGCGCTGCCATTTGGGATGAAGTGAAAGATCGTCTGAACGAAAACGCATACGGACTTTCTGGTGGACAGCAACAACGTCTCTGTATCGCCCGTACGTTAGCGATCGAACCTGACGTCATCTTGATGGATGAGCCGACATCTGCCCTTGATCCGATTTCTACGTTGAAAGTGGAAGAACTCGTTCAAGAGTTGAAAGAGCAATACTCAATCATTATCGTCACGCATAACATGCAACAAGCTGCCCGTGTTTCGGATAAAACGGCCTTCTTCTTAAATGGAGAAGTTGTCGAGTTCGATGTAACAGATAAGATTTTCTCGAATCCATCTGACAAACGGACGGAAGACTATATTTCTGGCCGTTTCGGTTAAGGAGGAGACTAGATTGATGGCACAAAATCGCACATTTTTTGATACGAAATTAACTGAATTAGAAGATAAAGTAGTTCTTTTGGCAAACTTGACGATGCGACAAACGGCAACGGCAATCGAAGTGTTAGAAAAACATGATCTTGAGTTGGCGCAAACGGTAATCGACAACGACAATGAACTCGATGATTTAGAATTAGCAATCAACGACGAAGCGATTTTATTGATTGCTAAGCAACAGCCTGTTGCGACTGACTTACGTCGTCTGATTGTAACGATGAAATCGGCGACAGACTTAGAACGCATCGCGGATTACGCGACGAACATCGCCAAAGCTGTGACGCGAATTGAACATGTTCCTTATTTACATGATATTCAACCACTCAAGCAGATGGCTGAACAGTTGATTGACATGCTCGAGCTGGCAACGCGTGCGTATCGTAAAGGAGAAGTGAGTCGTGTCCGTGAACTCAATGAAATGGACCGTGTAATTGATGAAATCAATCTAACGGTGATTAAACAATACATCGGTTCCCTTCCGGCAATGACGGTCGGAACGAACGATGTATACGAGTTCTCAAACATCGCTAGATATCTCGAGCGGATGGGCGATCACGTGACAAACTTCGGAGAACATTTAATTTTCCTTGAAAAAGGGAAACATTATGATTTGAATCAATAAGATTAGTGGTAAAGAACAACAGTGCTGTTGTTCTTTATTTTTTTTGGGCAGGAATTCATTAAGAATGAGCGAATACTAGTCTACATGGATTTTTACATGAAGGGAGCCATACAGAGATGGAAGAGAAAATCGTATCCTTGAAGCAACAAGGACTTACGTTGAAACAGATTGCGGCAGAACTAGACGTCCCGATTGGCAAAGTCCAATACGCATGGCGAAAATGGAGAAATCAGCAACAAGAGTTGCAGGAAGTTGTCCCTGTGAAACAAAAGAGCAATAAGAAAGCGAAAGCGAAAGCGCCAGGATCCACTTCGCGTAAACAAGTTGCCACAGCGAAAGAAATGGTCGATGTGAACGTATCGCCACTTCTTGCGAAAGGACCAGAAGGATACTGGCAGTTGCCAGACCGATACAACGTAGACTTTTTACATGCAGTCGTACAATCACCGAACTCGGTTTATGTGTGCTGGGAAGTATCTGATTTGGTTAAAGAGACGTTAGAGCTTCAGTTTATGAGACGATGGGAAGAGCTACCGAAAGCATTCCGTATTTTAGACGTGACCTTATTGGATTATGCGAGTGGTCATGCGAATCGATCGTATACGTTCGACCTACCTGAAATGACGAATAGTTGGTTCGTTCGTCCTCTCGATCCGAATACGACATATGTCTTCGAATTCGGGATTCGCACGATGGAGGGAGAATTTTTACCAATCGTGGCATCAGCACCGCTTGATACACCGCGTGCAGAACCGGCCGGCATCGGACGTTTTGCGGAACCGGTGAGACGTTGGCAGTACGGGGAAGTAGATTCTCCTGAGTTATTAGATACATTACCAAAATATGCGGCATACCGTCACGTACGTTAAGGAGGACATTCTTACATGAAACCAGGATACTTTTCACTCGTCCTTCATGCTCATTTACCGTACGTTAGGCATGAAGAGAAGCACCGTTTAGAAGAAAGATGGGTATATGAAGCCATCTCAGAAACGTATATTCCAATCCTTTGGCAAGTTGACCGCTTGAAGCGGCCATTGCATTGGACAGTCAGTATTTCGCCACCAGTTGTGGAAATGCTCGCTGACCCGCTCATCCAAGACCGATATGTCGAGCACATCGATGAGATGCTCGAATTGATTGCGTTAGAACTTTCAGAGGGAAGAACGGATGAGGAGACGTCGACGCTACATTTCTATGAACAGCGTTATCACGACTTGAAAAACACGTTCCTTCATTGGAATAAAAACTTGAATGAAGCGTTCCGTACATATCGTGAAGCGGGATATATTGACATGGTGACTTGTACGGCGACCCACGGCTTCAACCCACATCTCTTCACGGAGCAGGCGGCACGGGCTGAAATTCGGACAGGTCTTAACTGTTTCGAACGTCACTACGGGTTCCGTCCGACAGGGATTTGGTTGCCAGAGTGTGCGTATACACCAGGCGTGGACCGAATTCTCTACGAGGAAGGAATCCGATACACGTTTGTCGATGAACATGCATTGCTCGATGCGGACCCGACTCCTGAAAAAGGCATTGGTGCTCCGGTCTATTCTCCACATGGTGTCGCATTGTTCCCACGAGACCAAATCATCTCGGGTAAAATCTGGAGTTCGATGATTGGATATCCAGGTCACCCTGACTATCGAGAGTTTTATCGAGATTTGGCCTACGACCGAGATTGGGACTACATTCAATCGTTCATGCATCCGGAAGGCATTCGATTCGACACAGGATTAAAAATGCACCGCATCACAGGCGACACCGATCAAAAAGACTTTTATGTACGTGAGTGGGCTGAACATCAAATCGAGAACCATGCGACAGACTTCGCTCAAACGTTAGAAGGGCACCTGGAGGCACATGGCGGACAAACGTTCCCACCGTTCTTGGTCACAGCACCGTTCGATGCGGAATTGTTTGGCCACTGGTGGTTTGAAGGTCCTGAATTTCTTGGGAAAGTCGCAGATCGACTCGAAGAATTTGGAATCGAAACGATCACGCCAGCAATCTTCCTTGAGCGTCACTTTAAAGATTTACAAACCGTCCATGTTTCCATGAACACATGGGGACGAAAAGGCTACGGTGAAGTTTGGATCAATGAACGAAATGAATGGATGCTCCGTCACCTGCATATGATGGAGATGCAACTCGTCAAAGACGTAGCAGATTATCGTGATCAATCGGATTTGACGAATCGTGCGTTAAAGCAATTGATTCGCCATTATGTGTTGGCTGTATCGAGTGACTGGGCGTTTATCTTAGATGGGCAAACGACAGCACAGTATGCGGCTGAACGCTTCAGGGAGCATACACGACTCTTCGCCGAACTTGAAACGGCGCTTTATCAAGGCACTGTCTCGAACAAGTTGCTCGATGATCATTATGCGGCGTATCCATTCCTTCAAGACGAAGATCTTGATGTCGATTCATTCCTCTCCCCGCACGACTATTACGTGACGACTGAACGAGATGCAGAAGAGTCGGCAATTCTTATGCTGACACCCGAATATCACGGTCATATCGTCGGTGGACTTGGTCAACGTGTCGTCGAGGAAGTGGAGGCGAGAGCAAATGAGGGAGAAACCGTCTATGTGCTGACGCCGTATCACGATGAGTTACCGGAATACGAACGACACGGAAACGTTCATGTGTATCGAGTTCGTCCGACTAGCCCATTTTTAGAGCACGTCATGAATCAGGTTGCCACGCAAAATATTGCGTATGTCAAACTCGTTCATGAACTTTCGAAACGGGTATCATTCAAAGTGATTCATCACTTTGATTGGATGACGATTCCTGCTGCAAGAGAACTTGCGCAATCACTCACGCTTCCGTTATACTCAACTATGTTGTCCTTTGAAGCGACACGGAACCCGCACGGGCACGGTGGTTTATTCGATGCAATCCATCGTATTGAAAACAGTGTGTTCTCGTCAGCGGAGTACGTCTATGTCGGCGAAGAGCTCTCGATGAACGACCTGAAACAATGGTATAAAGTAAGCGAGAATGTCAACACATGCCTACCTCTTGAATCTTCTCCTTATGGACAGGAATCAATGAAAAAGAACGTGAAATAACCTTGCTTTTTCATAAGAAACTTGGTAGGATAATTGAGTATGCTTAGACTGTAAAGCAAAAGCACTTGATACAACATCATTAAGATGGGAGTGAAAGAAATGCGCGTTAAAATTACATTAGCTTGCACAGAAACAGGCGATCGCACGTACATCACGAAGAAAAACAAACGTAACAACCCAGAGCGCCTTGAGTTGCGCAAATACAACCCACGTCTCCGTCGTCACACGCTTTACCGCGAAGTGAAGTAATGAGGGACCGGCCGTCACATATGTGGCGGCTTTTTTTGTAAGGAGGAATGCGTTGTGGAAGACAAAGCAGCGTTAAGACGAACGGTTCATCAGTATATTAAACAAATGAATAATCGCCAACAAGTTGACCGAGTCATCCATCAGCGGTTGTTCGCAACAGAGATATGGAAAGAAAGCCAGACGATTGCCGTGACATCGTCACTTCCGCTTGAAATCGATACATCGCCAATCATTCATGAAGCGTTTGAAGCAGGAAAAACGGTGTGCGTCCCGAAAGTAACGGAGCAGGGGTTAACGTTTCATAATATTCATTCAGTAGATGACCTTGAGACGGGCGTCATGAATATTTTGGAGCCGACGACCCCGCCGACGACGAAAAGCATCGACCTCTGTCTTGTGCCGGGAAGGGTATTTGACCGTTCAGGATATCGAATCGGTTGGGGTGGAGGATACTATGACCGATTTTTACGTACATATGAAGGGGAGACGGTTTCATTAGCGTACTCCGTTCAATTGGTCGATCAAGTGCCGACTGAACCACATGATCTACCTGTTCAGTGGATTGTGACAGAAAAGGAGATGATTCAATGTTCGCCATATTTGTTGTAACTTGTATCGTCGCCTTTCTCGGGTATCGGTTGCACTCCTTGACGCTCTCGGGAGCCGTCTTGACTGTAGTGACGGGGGTGTTGATTGGGTTATCGTTTGGTTGGTTCGGCCTCTATTTACTCGGTGTATTCTTCTCGACGTCTTCTCTTGCATCGAAATATCGATCTCGTGATAAACAAAATGTAGATGACATTGTCGAAAAAACGGGAGCGCGCGACGCCATTCAAGTGTTAGCAAACGGTGGGGTAGGGATTCTTTGTGCCCTCGGTTACTTACTGACAGATGACCTCGTCTATCTTTATATGTACATCGTGTCTATTGCGGCAGCGACGAGTGACACGTGGGGATCTGAATTCGGTGTCCTCGCAAAACGTAAACCGCGTTTCATGTTCACGTTTAGAGAAGTTGAGCCGGGAACGAGCGGTGCCGTTTCAACATTTGGGACGGTCATGTCGATTGTAGGGGCGTTCGTGATCGTCTGTTCTTCTCTCCTGTTTGTCGAATTGAACATGGCATTACTGTTGGCGCTTTGGGGAATCGGACTGAGTGGGAGTGTCATCGATACATTGCTTGGGGCGACGGTTCAACGGAAGTTTCGTTGTACGGTTTGTGGAAAGCTGACGGAAAAGAAAGTTCATCATCAAGTTCCTACAACATATGTGTCAGGGTGGCGTGTACTAGGGAATGATGCAGTCAATTTTTTATCCGTTCTCGGAGCGGCGTCTATTTGTTTTTTGGTGTTCGGATGAGGGTAGTACAGAAAATGAAGATGTTTCAATCTAATGTGAAAGTTGTCACAATATCGCCAAAGTGAAAACGGTTTCCACTGTAGTTAGGGTTTGTGAATGATGTTACAATCTTGTTGTAACAGAGATATCAAAAACATGAAACAGATTGATCGAAGGGTGGAGAATCAATATGGAAACATTAAATCATGCTAAAGTAACGCGCGTCGCACTCGTAGGGGCAGGGGCAGTTGGAGCGAGTTTCGCGTACCAGTTAACGACAGCAAGCCTTTGTGAAGAACTCGTCATCATTGACATCAACAAGGCAAAAGCAGAAGGGGAAGCGATGGACTTGAACCACGGCGTCTCGTTCGCGTCTTCACCGATGCGTGTGTGGGCAGGAGACTACGCAGACTGTGGTGTAGCAGACATCGTCGTCATTACTGCAGGTGCACCGCAACGTCCAGGGGAGACTCGTCTTGACCTTGTTGAAAAAAATGCGAAGATCATGAAGTCGATGATTTCAGATATTATGGATTCTGGTTTTGATGGCATTATCATTATCGCCTCAAACCCTGTCGACATTATGACGCATTTGGCATGGAAGTATTCAGGACTCCCTAAACATCGCGTCTTCGGCTCAGGTACTGTTCTCGACACGTCGCGTTTACGTTACATGCTTGGCGACTATTTCAATGTCGACCCACGTAACTGTCATGCCTATATCATGGGTGAGCACGGTGACACCGAGTTTGCTGCTTGGAGTAATGCTCGTATCTATGGAAAGTCTGTTGAGCAGTTGCTTGAAGAGCATGATGAATATAACTGGCAAGACCTTGAAGACATATATGTGAACGTACGTGATGCGGCTTATCACATCATCGAACGTAAAGGTGCGACATACTATGCTATTGGACTCGGATTACTCCGTTTGGTCAAAGCGGTTCTTCGTAATGAGAACACGTTGCTGACAGTCGGTGCTCATCTTGATGGGGAATACGGTTTACACGATATTCATATCGGGGTACCGGCCATCATCAACCGTCAGGGCGTGCGTGAGGTCGTTGAGATTGAGTTGTCGGAAGAAGAACATCAAAAAATGCAACATTCTGCGAACGTCCTTATGAAAACGATGGAACCTGTCTTGTAATTGCGATATATGAGTGACCCGTAGCCGTAAAGGTTGCGGGTTTTTTGTACGTTTGAGGCAAGCCACGACTTTGTCGTGAGGTACAACGTGATTTACAATAGAATGAGAGAGGAGGGATTTTGTTGGCGACTTGCTTCTGGGAAGACATTTATCAAGCGGTCGAGAACGGTGGACGCATTGAAGGGATATTAGAACCGTCCCGTGCAGTCATCTTGTTTGATACAAAAGCAGGTGATCGCTATGACCTTTACGTTCAAACTGAAAAAGCATGGGCGAATCATGTCGGTACTGATATTAACGCAATCTTGAGCGCCTTTCGTCTGTCTCGTATTGGACGAAAGCGTTTGACGATTCACATATATGGTGACCGTCTCGTTGATGAAGAGCGGGTCGACTCCATGACGTTCCCGATTCCAGCGAGAGTGACATTATCTCGCTCGATTTGTACACCTACGATGGAGGACGACCGTTTTCGACTGCTCGCGGTTGCAATGGATCGAAAGAAGAAAGCGGAGTTAAAGAAACGATTCTCCTTTGGTAAACCGCAAGTAGTTTACGGCTTGATGTTCATCACGTTTTTAGTCATGTGGCTAGCTGAATCGGTCGGTTCGACATTCGACCCGAACACGTTGATCGCATTCGGTGCGAAAGTGAACCCGCTCATCGAAGAAGGGGAATGGTGGCGGTTAATTACGCCAATGTTTCTGCATATCGGATGGTTCCATTTTGCCATCAACATGTTTGCGCTCTGGTCACTTGGTCCGCTCGTTGAACGAATGTACGGCTCTCTCCGCTTTCTCATCATCTACGTGGTCGGTGGGATTTTAGCGACGACAGCATCGTACGCGTTCAGTGAATCCATTTCAGCGGGGGCATCAGGAGCCTTATTTGGTCTGGTCGGTGCCTTACTCTATTTTGGACTGCGGGATCGTTCGCTCTTTATGAAGACACTCGGACCTCCGCTCTTTATTATGTTAGGATTAAATGTAGGACTCGCGTTCGTATTGGGTGCGAACTTGGATCATTTTGCACACGCGGGTGGTTTACTAGGTGGATTCGTCGTCTCTGGTGTCGTCGGATTGCCTGATGAGAAAAATCGAACACAACGCATCTTATTTTCTGTGCTCACGGCCACGTTATTTGGTCTACTATACGGGTATGGATCTTGGTAAGGGGAGAATATGATGATTGATACACTGAAAACATTAGTTGAAATCCCGAGTCCGTCTGGCATGACGGAGGAGGCGATCGGATTTGCAGAAAATGAACTTCAAGCACTCGGTGTGAAGACGTCTCGTTTACATAAAGGGGCGTTGCTCGCAACGTTCCCAGGACGTTCGGACGAAGCGCGTCTTTTGACGGCGCACGTCGATACCCTTGGGGCGATGGTCAAGGACATCTTGCCGAGCGGACGCTTACGACTCACGCAAGTAGGTGGATACGCTTGGACGGCGATCGAAGGAGAAAACTGTCTCATTCATCGCGAGGAGGGCGAGGCGATCGAAGGAACCATCCTCATCCATCAGTCGAGTGTCCATGTGTATAAAGACACGAATTCGGCAGAGCGCTCTGCATCAAACATTGAAGTTCGATTGGATGAGAAAGTCCATTCTCGTGAAGATGTGACGGCACTTGGAATTGAAATCGGTGACTTTGTCTCATTTGATCCACGATTCAAGGTGACGTCTTCCGGATACATCAAATCTCGTCATTTGGACGACAAGGCTTCTGTAGCCATCTTGTTAGACTTAGCTAAAGATTTGGTGAGCTACGAGTTGCCGCATACGGTCCACTTCCTAATCTCGAATTATGAAGAAGTCGGATTCGGTGGAAATGCCGGCATTCCTAAAAATGTTGTAGAGTACATCGCCGTCGATATGGGGGCGCTCGGAGATGGGCAACATTCAGATGAATATACGGTTTCGATTTGTGCCAAAGATTCATCTGGACCATATGATATCAGCTTGCGCCGTAAGTTTACTTCGTTATGTAAGGCACATGAAATCGCTTATAAAGTGGATATCTATCCTTATTATGGCTCGGATGCGTCGGCTGCGATCCGTGCAGGTTACGATGTGAAGCATGCCTTGATCGGTCCTGGAATTGAGTCAAGTCATAGTTATGAACGGACACATGTGACGTCTATGGAAGCGACAAGAGAATTGTTAAATCGTTATGTCTTGTCAACGATGGAGGAAGAAGCATGAAAAATTTTTATGATGTCCAACAGTTTTTAAAGTCGTTCGGGACCATTATTTACATCGGGGAGCGGGATGCTGAAATCTCACTGATGATGATGGAACTCGACGAGTTGTATGAAGGGGGCATCATCGAGCAGCGTGTATACGATACGGCGAAAATCATTTTGACCCACGAATTGAAAAATTCAACAGATTGACAGAAATCCCCTTAGTGCAAAGGGTTGCACTGAGGGGATAATAGTGTACACTATTCAATGAAAGCGATTTAGTTGAGATGAGGAGTGAACGGTATGAAATGGTTATTAGGGATCGACATCGGTGGTACAACGGTGAAGATGGCTGTTTTAGACATGAATGGCATCATTTCTGATAAGTGGGAAGTTAAAACGGATATTCGAGAAAACGGTGTACATATTCCAAAAGACATCGCAGCCTCATTTGAAACGTATTTAGAGGCGTCAGGTAAGAAGAAAGAAGACTTCGCAGGTGCAGGTATCGGAGCCCCTGGATTCATCAATTTCTCTGAAGGTATTGTCGAGTATTCACCGAACATCGGATGGAAAGACTTCGCTCTTGTGAGTGAGTTCGAAAAAGCGGTCGGACTCCCCGCTGTCCTCGAAAATGATGCGAATGCAGCTGCCCTCGGTGAGATGTGGAAAGGTGCGGGTGAAGGTGCATCAGAATTACTCGCCATCACGCTCGGTACAGGCGTCGGTGGTGGTGTCATCACGAACGGAAACATCGTTCATGGTACGGCTGGTATGGCTGGAGAAATCGGTCATATCACCGTCGAGCGAGATGAGGCGAAAGCTGTAAAATGTGGCTGTGGCCGATTAGGGTGTATCGAAACGATTGCCTCTGCGACAGGCATTTCACGTTTAGCGTTGCAAAAACGAAAAAATCAAGATACTTCGTTGAACGAATTGAAAGAAGTGACGGCACGTGACGTATTCGAAGCTTATAAAGCTGGGGATACAATCGCGACAGAAGTGATTGACGAGATGACAGAATATCTCGGATTGACAATCTCGAATATCGCCAACACACTCAACCCGAAAATGATCGTCATCGGTGGCGGCGTCTCAAAAGCAGGGACAGCATTGCTTGAACCGCTCGATGCTCAGTTCAAGCGTTTCGCACTCGAACGTGTCTATGAGTCGACGACGTTTAAAATCGCTGAACTTGAAAATGATGCCGGAGTCATCGGTTGTGGCTGGTTAGCACGTAAACACTTCCTTCCGACACGCGTATAAAACTGACACGTCTGCACATTGCAGGCGTGTTTTCTTATGGGAAAGGGTATGGGATATTGTAAAATTTGTAACGTCACAGTTGATTTTTTATTAAAAAAGGGGTAAGATTTGGACTTGATACTGGACGTGTACTATTCAAATCGAATTGTACAATGTATGAACAAATATAAAAATAAATGGCTATAAAAACATGCCGAAAACTGAAAAGAGGAGGAGACCGTCAGATGAATTCATCTCAACGCTTCTCGAAGCTATCGACGAGACTGAACGATACGGTCCGCGCTTCGTTTCAAGAATATCGTCTATTTTGGATATTTACGTTATTGCTTTGGACGAAGACGTATATCGTCTATCAATTTTTCTTCAACATTCCGATTGAAAACACCGCACAAGCTTTTATCCTACTGATCAGCCCGATCAGTTCGACATTATTCTTGTTTGCCTTCCATTTCTTCTTTAAAGGAAACAAACAAAAATGGGTGCTCTACACGCTTTACGCGCTCGCATCCTTCATCTTGTTTGCGGATGCCGTATATTATCGTGAATTTACGGACTATTTAACGATGCCGGTCATTATGCAACCATCGAACATGGAGACGCTGTCGACATCGTTCACATCACTTCTTGAATGGAAAGACTTAATCATTCTTGGTGACGTTTTTGTCTTACCGTTTATCTTATGGCGTATGAATATGAAAGAGAATGCCGCTTCACATCGTCGCGCGCTCGTGACGTTCGTTGCAGCTGTATCGGTATTCTTGTTCAACCTTTCATTGGCGGAAACAGAACGTCCGGAATTGTTGACTCGTTCATTCGACCGTGAGCTATTAGTGAAAAACATCGGAACATTTAACTTCCATGTGTATGACGCGATGCTTCAAACGAAAACATCTGCTCAAAAAGCGATGGCTGATGAATCTGAGCTTGCAACGATTGAACAATTCACTCGTCAAAACTATGCTGCACCGAACCCTGATTTGTTCGGTAAGTATAAAGGGAAAAACGTGATTGTTGTGTCGTTCGAATCTGCACAAAACTTCACACACAATATGAAAGCGCCGAACGGTGAATTTATCACGCCAAACTTGAACAAACTGATTGAAGAGTCTCACTATTGGCCAAACTACTACCACACAGTAGGTCAAGGGAAGACATCAGATGCGGAGTTTGCGCTCGATAACTCGCTATATGGCCTACCGCGTGGTGCTGTATACTTTACGAACGCGGACAACGAATATCAAGCACTTCCAGAGTTGATTAAAGAAGATAACTATTACTCAGCCGTCTTCCATGCGAATAATAAATCGTTCTGGAACCGTGACCAAATGTATAAAAATATTGGTGTCGATCAATTCTTTGATGAGAAGAGCTACGATCTCGGAAACCCAGAAGACATGACAGAATGGGGTCTCTTAGATGATAGTTTCTTCGAACAATCGATCCCGATGCTTCAGGAGTTGCCTGAGCCGTACTATGCGAAGTTCATCACATTGACGAACCACTTCCCATATACGATGCCAAGCGAAGACTATGAACTCGTACCGAAGTTCGAGACAAGTTCGACAACGTTAAACAACTTCCCGCAGGCGCTTGCATACCAAGACTATGCACTCGGTCTCTTCATCGATCAATTGAAAGAGAACGGAATGTGGGAGGACACGATTTTCGTTGTTTATGGTGACCACTACGGTATCTCGACGAACCACAACAATGCGATGGCAGAGTTGCTCGGTAAAGAAGAATTGACACCATATGATGTGGCGAAATTACAACAGGTTCCGTTTGCGATTCACTTGCCGGATCAAGAAAAAGGTGAAGTGCATGAAACGATCGGAAGTCACGTCGACATGAAGCCGACAATCTTGCACTTACTTGGAATTGATACGTCGGATACAATCGGATTCGGGAATGACTTGTTCTCTGAAAACCGAAATAGTCGTGCAATCTTCCGAGATGGTACGGTTGTGACGGATGAATATGTATGGACACAATCTACTTGTTACAATGCTACTTCTGGAGAAGTGGTTGAGGACACAACGCTTTGTGGTCCAATGACGGAAGAAGCAGAAAAGATCTTACAAATGAACGATGATTTGATCTATTCCGACCTTCTCCGCTTTAAAGAACAAACAAATGAATAACCTAAAAACGAACCAAACCACTATGTGATTTGGTTCGTTTTTTATATTGAGAAATGATGGGCACAAAAAAAGCGACCGAAGTCGCTTGATGATTGCTTGATACGAATCCATTAACCTGGAATACCGCCGTAGATCAACGTGGCAACACCAAAGAATCCGAATACGAGTACAGTTAAGCCTGCAACTGCGAGTGGAAAGAATTGGCGTTTTTTGAATGAACGAATCATTCCCCATATAGCCACAATCGCGACGATGACAGAAATCCATCCGAACGGTTCATACAAATGCATGACGAGTTCCCCCTTTAATTATACGTCATGAAATTCATAAAATTTCACTGAAATATCATTATTATTTTATCCGATTATTGAGGCGCTGTCGAGCAAAGGTTGACATCGATACAATTTTGCCACAATATTGTTTTGAATGAGAGGGGGATCTATCATATGCAAGTGAAGAAGATTACGTCAGGCTTAGCGCAGGAGAATGGATACGTCCTTGAAAAAGAAGGCAGTGTCGTCATCATCGACCCAGGAACGGATGACTCAAGATTTTTCGAGGTGATCGATCGTCTTGGTACACCCGCTGCGATTTTGTTGACTCATGCCCATTTTGATCACATTGGAGGAGTGGATGCACTCCGTGAACGCTATAAAGTTCCAGTATATGTCCATCGTCTCGAAAGTGATTGGTTGACGAATGGAGAAAAGAACGGAGCGCACGCTTTCAATCTTCCTGTACCGGCGATGAAGCCGGCTGAAAAGGTATATGAAGGCGATACGTTGACTATCGGCAATTTTACATTCGATCTTTATCACACCCCTGGTCATTCACCAGGTAGCGTCGTGTTATACATGGCGGATGAAAAGATTGCGTTTTGCGGTGACTTGATTTTTAAACAATCAGTCGGTCGTACCGATTTATTCGGAGGCGATCAGGCAACGTTGATGGGATCCATTGAACGCATGAAGCACTTGATTCCGGGTGCGACGGTTCTTTATCCAGGTCACGGACCAAAAACAACGCTTGAAGAAGAGAAGCAAACAAATCCATTCTTCAAGCAATAAAAAAAGATTGTCTCCGACGAGACAATCTTTTTTACATTTGGAAGTTGCTCCAATACGTAAAGACAACGAAGAAAATTGTCAAATACGCGCCGAAGACGTATACATATGTTTTTTCAGTAAGCTTTAAGTAGCCAAGTGCGACGAAGAAAATCGTTTGTGCTAAGAAGACAAGTCCCATAACGATAAAGTCACCAGTATGTTCACTACTACTTTGGTCGCCGCCTAGTGCGCCTACGAAAGCAAGTGCCGCCACTAGCCCAGTCCAGAAGCCTAGGACACGAAACATTCTTGCCATGTTAATCCCCCCATACGTGCATTATTCCATTCTCATTCACTATTTTACCAACACATTCGAAAAAATGCTATGGAAACGTGAGAATTGAGCAAAATAATCGTGAAAAATATGTGAAATCAATACGGAAAATAAAGTTGTACAAAAATTATAAAAAGTTGTACAAAATGTGTACAAACGGGGTATAAGAGATGTATAATCAACTTATACAAAATGAGCGAAATAAAAAGTTGAAATGAGGAGGAATATAAAATGGCATCAGAATTAATGTTTTACACGTACCCGAGCTGTACTTCTTGCCGGAAGACGAAAGCGTTTTTACAGGAACAAGAACTTCAAGTGAGTGAACGTCACATTTTCAGAGATGCACCAACTGTCGACGAACTACTACAACTCCTTGCGATTAGTGAAGAAGGTGTAGATTCTCTTCTTGCTACTAGAAGCCAAGCCTTCAAGCAACTGGACGTTGATGTTGAGGATTTGAAGCTGAGCGAACTACTCAAGCTGATGAGTGAAAATCCGAAATTGTTAAAACGTCCGATTTTAACAGATGGAAAAGAAGTCATTGTTGGTTATGACAAGGTTTCAATCGAAACATATGCACGTCGTCATCATGTCGTTTCGACACAAGTTTCATAAGACAAGTCCACTTTCAACAGAGTGGGCTTTTTTTTATGCTGTTCTCGAGGTGAACGAAATGAAGGAGCTTATTGAACAACTGATGATTATGGCGAGAGAGGCGGGTGCAAGCGATCTTCATTTTATACCGAGTACGCATGAAGTGAAGATTCAAATCCGGTCAGATATGAGACTGCTTAATCTTCAGTCGATGGATATCAACCAATACGACCGGCTCACACTTCATATGCGATATTGGTGTTCGTTACCGGACACGAATCAACGTGTGCCTCAGTCGGGCGTGTATGAACTTGATCAAGAAGTCATCCGCGTAACATTTCTCCCATCATTTACGCAAACATTGATGTCTTGGAGGGTACCGAATCAAGCGTTTGAGCTTCATCACTTGTTGAGACCAGGAGACGTTGAACGTTTTCAAAAAATGTCTGCATCGCGACATGGTCTCCTGTTAATCGGAGGGGCTACTGGTGCGGGCAAGACGACAATTTTGTACGCGTTGCTCAATCACTTAAAGCGTGAGCGGATCGTCACGATTGAAAATCCTCCAGAACAAAAGATTGATGGGGTGATTCAACTCGAAGTGAATGCAAAAGCAGGGTTGAGTCATCGACAGTTATTAAAAGAAACGTTACGTGCCGACCCGGACATCATTGTAATCGGAGAGGTACGGACAGAGGAAGAGTTAAACGTCGCCTACGATGCTGCACTCAGTGGGCATTTGACAATTACTACATTTCATACAGCGACGATTCAGGATGGGGAGAAACGGCTTGAACAATTACTCGGAAAATCGTCAGTGACAAGACATTGGTGTGTACTAACGCGTGATCAGGAGGTGACGTGTGAATGGGCAACGCTTCAGTAATACCACCGATTCAATTGATTCACCGTTTTCTGCGTCTTCAATCCCGAGGCGTATCGTTGAAAGCCACAATGGAGACGCTTGAATATCATGAAAAAGGAAACAGGAAAGCGGACGTTCGAGAGATGAGGGCACGACTTGAATCCGGTACTTCCCTAGCGGACGTGTTCTCGCTAATTATCACAAATCGTCAAATGCAAGAAATATTGATGACAGCCGATCGGAACGGGCGGTTTATGGATGGGTTATCTCAAGTCGTTTTAGTTTTAGAAATGCGGATGCGGCTGAAGGAGGAATTGAAGCGACTCATTCGGTATCCTTTAATCATTTTCTTTATCCTCCTCAGTCTTGGGATGGTCTATGCGTTGTACATTTTCCCAAAGCTGATGGGGATGGTTGATGTGTCCACGTATGATAGAGCAGGTTCAATTTTACTATCGAAATGGTTCTTTCCAGCTCTGTTTTCTGTATTTGTGATGCTTGGGATCACGGTCTACATGCTACATCGACAAGGTGTAGAACTACCGTTTTACGTATGGAACCGTGGTAAAACTCTGTACCTGACTTATTTGTTTGTCAGCGAATTGTCGTTGTTACAACAGACAGAAACGAACATTAGGCAAATTATCAGTCGACTCGCCAATGAAAAGGGGGAGATGGCTGAAATGGCAAATCGGATTCACAATCGGTTGTCTGCCGGTGAAGGAATCGAAATGGCTGTCAAACAGGAACGGTTTATTGACTATGAAGTGGTTAGTTTGTTAGGAGTGGGGTCGATGAGTGGAGAACTCGGTGAATTGATGTCACTTCATCGAGAACTAGTATTCGAAGAAATGGAACAATATAGTCGTCAATTAATCGAAAAAGTAGAGCCGGCACTTTATGGAGTGCTCAGCGTCATGGTCGGCACTCTATTCTATACGCTTTACTTGCCTGTAAAACTTATCATGACTCAATTATGAAAGGGGACATTCACATGAAGGAAGAACAAGGATTCACGCTTGTTGAGATGGCTGCAGTCTTACTCATTATTTCAATTTTACTGTTATTGCTCGTACCGACGCTGACAGAAGGGAAGTCACGGGCGGACCAAGTGAGTTGTGAGGGAAGTGTCCGAATCGTCGAGTCAGAAATCAATTTGCACTATGCCGAACATAAATCATACCCTGCCACATTAGAAGCGATTGAGCGTGCTTCTGAATCGGATCCACTAGTGTATAGTTGTCAATCGTCAGCCTACACGTATTCTCCACTTGATGGTTCGCTGAAGAAACAATGAAAGGCTATACGTTTGTCGAGATGGCGTGGGTACTCGTGATCATTTCCTTCCTCCTGCTGATCAGTAGTCCTGTAGTGAAGCCTTTTGAGCGACTTGAACTAATTGATTTTACAGATACGTTAGTGACGAATATTCAAGAAGCGGGACAATACCCGTACATTTCGGAAAATGGAAGTTGCGTGCCGAAGTTGATTTGGGTGGCTAAACAGCGAAGGTATTTAATCATGTGTGGAATGACGTTAGTGCGAAGGGTGGACGTACCGGAAGGAATCATTGTTTATCTTCCGACCTACAATACCATCACCTTCTCCCAGGCAACAGCTTCCTATGCAGGACAGTGGAAATTTGTCAGTGGAAAAACATCCGTCACGTTTAAATTTCGACTTGGAACGTATGAACCGGAGGTGATCATCCATGAAGGGGGATGAGAAAGGATTCTCGTTATGGGAAGTGATTGTGAGCCTAGCGGTTGTAATGGGCTGGGTACTCATTTTGACGTCGTTTGTGACACAAGGAAATGACCAAGTCGCAAGGTTGCGTGACACGTTGTTCATTTATGAACGATTACAAGGAGAGGTGCTGCTTGAAGCCGCTGAACCGACTGGGCGTGAAGAAGTGTGTGAAAAGGGTTTTTGCTTACCGACGCTTTGAACCGGGGTTTACCATGCTAGAAATGACGGCAGTATTGTTGATTCTTCCCATCTTTATATTATTGTTGGTCGAATTGCTCACGCTTGGTCAACGCCTTTACGAACAACCGAAGTGGGACCACCATACGACTCCCCAACTCATCGTGCGTCGTTTGCAGAACAGCAAAAATTGTCGCGTCGATGATGGGCGATTAAGAGGTGATTTTCTTAAGGTAGATGAAGAAGTGTGGCCATGGACAATCAAACAGTTGAACGGAAACTTGGTCATGGTCGGAGACGGAGGAGGGAACTTGTTATTTTTAAGAGGAATCGATCAGTATCGCGTCGAAACGGTCGGTATGGGATTTCGAATCTCTTGGGAAGATTCAACTTTCGAGAGGGAGCGGTACGTCATGTGTATGAAAGAGGATTCTTTCTAATCACCACGTTGACAATCGTCGTGTGGTTACTTGGTACTGCATTATTTTGGTATACTGATGTAGAACGAACGACGAGACGAATCTCAGATGAGATATTGGCCATACGTTTTGAATCCCACTTGTTGTTGGCAAAAGAACGTTGTGGCAATCAACCAGTAACACTCACCAAACCGACGGGGACGGTGACATGTCGTCCGATTGCACCGAATCGAACGGAAGTGGAGATGGTGTTGACATCTGGTGAACGTCATAAAGAGGTGATTGCTTATGAATAAGAAACCGTTTTATATCGTGGGATTTATGGGTACAGGTAAGTCTACCTTGTTCAATTTTATGCAAGAACATGGAGACGTCGTGGACCTCGATGGAGAAATCGAAACCTGGATTGGAACCGACATCGCTACATATTTTGACCAATACGGGGAGTCAGCGTTTCGCGACGTGGAATCAAAAGTGCTTCAGCGGATTGATGCTGACTTTGTCCTCACGGGTGGTGGTGTGGTCGAACGCTCTAAAAATATACGTTGGATGCGCGAACACGGTAAACTCATTCATTTAGACTTACCATTTGAGGAATGCTGGTCACGGATCAAAGATTCGAATCGACCACTTGTGAAACAAGGAGAGTCGGAAGTTCGGGCATTATATAACCGACGGACCACTCTTTATCAAGAAGCGGACGAGACGATTGATGCGTCTCAGACACCGCGGTGTATTGCAGAACAGATTATCCGGATGAAGGAGGAAAAGTATGATTTGGATTAACCTTGCAATTCTTTTATTCGCCATCATTGGACTTGGTGTATATGGATATTTGTTATTTAAAAAACAGATGAAGCCGACGTTTGGAAGATTAAACCGTTTGACGGAACGATTTAAGATTCGTGCTGACGTCATCAACCAACAAGTCACTGAAATCAAAGGACATGTGGACGCGGTCAACCGTTCTGTTACGCAAATCAAAGATTTCGGCATCAAAGCTAAAGACGAATCGATTGAATTGAAACAGGCGGCAGTCGGACTGACACATGAAATCAAACGTACGGCGGGAATCGAACGCTCTGACGTTTCCACCGAGACAAAAATATGAAATAATGAGGATGAAAACGTTTTCGTTTTTCATCCTTTTTCTTTTTCGCTTTTTTAACTATGCAGAAAGAATAAAAATTGTTAAAGTGGAATGGAAAACGAAAGATTTCAAAAACAAAAGCATTTTATGTTCGGGATTGGGGGATATTATGGAAAAGGTTACTTTGAAACGTACGCCTTTGTTCGGATTGGTTGAACCGAAGGCGAAGATGGTTGATTTTGCGGGGTTCGAAATGCCGATTATGTTTTCTTCGATCAAAGAAGAGCATCAGGCTGTACGTCAAAACGTGGGGATGTTTGATGTATCTCACATGGGAGAAATTCGGATTGAAGGACCGGACGCTTTAGAACAAGTGCAGAATCTTGTGACGAATGATGTCTCAAAGATTAAAGTCGGTCAAGCTCAGTACAACCTTCTCTGTCTCGAGAATGGTGGCGTAGTGGATGACTTACTCGTTTACCGGTTAGATGAAGATGCTTATTGGCTCGTCGTCAATGCCTCGAATATCGAAAAAGACGAGGCGCACATTCGTCAATTTGTTAGTGGCGACGTCACTGTGACGAATGAGTCTGATGAATATGGCCAAATTGCCATTCAAGGTCCAAATGCGGAAGCTGTTCTTCAAACGATTACGAACGTAGCGCTTGACGAAGTTGGTTTCTTTAAATTTATAAACGGCGATGTGGCCGGTGTTGCTTCGATCATTTCGCGTAGTGGTTATACAGGAGAAGACGGATTCGAGATTTATGCGCGGGCAGAAGGGATTTCAGCAATCTGGGAAGCGCTTGAAGCAGAGGGTGTTACACCTTGCGGGTTAGGTTCACGAGATACGCTACGGTTTGAAGCGTGCCTTCCGCTCTATGGGCATGAACTAGATGAGTCGGTCACTCCGTTCGAAGCGAACCTTAATTTTGCGGTTAAATTAGATACGGACTTTATTGGGAAAGAGGCGCTCGCCACACAAAAAGAAAACATCCCGAATCGGATGGTGGGCTTGAGATTGCTTGGTCGCGGAATCGCACGTCAAGGCGCGCAAGTAGAAATCGACGGGAACGTCGTTGGAGTCGTTACTACTGGTACGATGCCTCCGACAGTCAATGAGTCGATCGCCTGGGCACGTGTGGATGCACGTTATAAAGATGAAGAGCGATTTGTCATCGACATTCGTGGCAAAAAGATTGAAGCCGAACGCGTACCGACACCTTTCTATAAACGAACGAAATGAAACAGGGGGATTCAGAATGAATAGAATGGAATTTCGTTATTTACCGATGACCGAACAAGATGAGCGAGACATGCTTCAAACGATTGGAGTGGATTCCATCGAATCGTTGCTCGCGGATATTCCAGAGTCGCTTCGCGAAAAAGCGTCGCTTGCAGCAATCGGGTCACCACTTCCAGAAGTGGATCTCGTTCGTCATATGACGAAACTAGCGGATAAGAACAAACATACAAAGTCATATCCAAGTTTCCTCGGAGCCGGGATGTATGATCATCTTTCACCGACCGTGATGAACCATATGCTTTTACGTTCTGAATTTTATACGGCGTACACGCCATATCAACCTGAAATCTCACAAGGTGAGCTTCAGGCGATGTTTGAGTTCCAGACGATGATTTGTGAGTTGACTGGAATGGATGTCGCAAACTCGTCGATGTATGACGGAATTACGGCTCTTGCTGAAGCGACTTACCTAGCGAGTGCGCAGACGAAGAAAAAACGCGTTGTCGTTTCTGGAGCGGTACATCCTGAAGCGAAAGATGTCATTCGCACATATGCGGATGGTCCAGGACTTTCTGTCGAATATACAAACGTCACAAATGGGGTGACGGATGTAACTGACCTCGATTTAACAGATGCTTCATGTCTCGTCGTACAATATCCGAACTTCTACGGTCGAATTGAAGATTTGGAACAATTGGCGAAACAAGCGCATGATGCAGGTGCACTGTTCGTCGTATCAAGTAACCCGCTTGCATTAGGCATTTTGGAATCACCAGGTGCGCTTGGAGCGGACATTACGGTCGGGGATGCTCAACCGTTCGGGATTCCACAAAGCTTTGGTGGTCCGTCTTGTGGTTATTTTGCAGTGAAGAAGTCGTTGATGCGTAAACTACCTGGTCGACTCGTAGGACAAACGGTAGATGAGGATGGAAAACGTGGATTCGTCTTGACGTTACAGGCGCGTGAACAACACATTCGTCGTGACAAGGCAACCTCAAACATCTGTTCGAACCAGGCGCTCAACGCATTGGCTGCCTCGATCACGATGTCCGCTTTAGGGAAATATGGCATTCGAGACATGGCTGTCCGGAATATCCAAACAGCCCATTACATGAAAGAAGCATTGAAAGCAGCAGGATTTACAATCGTTGACGAAGGACCAATGTTTAATGAATTCGTTGTTGATTTCGGACGCGATGCAGAAGAAGTATCTCGTCACTTGCTTGAACATGGAATGATTGGTGGACTTCCGCTCGGAACGTATGAAGAAGAGCGCCAGTCACAGATGCTAGTCTGTGCGACAGAGTTACGTACAAAAGAAGAGATTGATCAGTTTGTCGAAGTGGTCGGGGGGATGAAATGATGCAACACGAACAAACGCTAATTTTTGAAGTATCACGTGAAGGACGAACAGGATATAACTTACCGACGCCAACCGTTCCGGAAGTTGACCTCGAGTCATTATTGCCGGCGACGATGATTCGAAAAGAAGTGGCTGAACTTCCTGAAGTATCTGAGCTCGACGTCGTTCGTCATTACACGGCGCTCTCTACACGAAACCATGGAGTAGATTCAGGGTTTTATCCGCTTGGTTCTTGTACGATGAAATATAATCCGAAAGTGAACGAGGATATGGCGCGCCTTCCTGGATTCGCGCACATTCACCCATTACAGCCCGTTGAGACGATTCAAGGTGCGCTTGAACTCATGGTCGACTTACAAGAGCAACTTGCGGAAATCACTGGGATGGACGAAGTGACGTTGCAACCAGCAGCAGGGGCGCATGGCGAATGGACGGGGCTCATGTTGATCAAAGCGTTCCACGAACGCAATGGGGATACGGCTCGTACGAAAGTACTCGTTCCAGACTCGGCACACGGAACGAACCCGGCTTCTGCCGTCGTCGCTGGATTTGAAACGGTGACGGTCAAGTCGGATGAGCGTGGTTTGGTTGACTTGGATGATTTGAAATCAAAAGTTGGTGCAGACACGGCTGCCCTCATGCTGACGAACCCGAATACGCTCGGATTGTTTGAAGCGGACATCCTCGAAATTTCAAAAGTCGTTCATGAGGCTGGTGGGAAGCTTTACTATGACGGTGCGAACTCGAACGCGATTCTTGGAATCGCACGTCCAGGAGATATGGGCTTTGACGTCGTTCACTTGAACTTGCATAAGACATTCACGGGTCCTCACGGAGGTGGTGGTCCGGGTTCAGGTCCAGTAGGGGTAAAACGTGATTTGATTCCGTTCTTGCCAACACCGATCGTCACGAAGACAGATGAAGGGTTCGGCTTAGACTATGACCGTCCGCACTCGATTGGTCGAATCAAGCCGTTCTATGGAAACTTCGGAATCAATGTTCGCGCGTATAGCTACATTAAAACGATGGGAGCAGAAGGATTGACGCGTGTATCGCGTGAAGCCGTGCTCAACGCGAACTATATGTTTGCTCGATTGAAAGATGCCTTCGACGTACCATACGATACGTATTGCAAGCATGAATTCGTCTTGTCAGGGAAGCGACAAAAGGCACTCGGTGTCCGTACGCTTGATATCGCGAAACGATTGCTCGACTTCGGGTACCACCCACCGACGATCTATTTCCCATTAAATGTGGAAGAGTGTATTATGGTGGAACCGACTGAAACCGAATCAAAAGAAACACTTGATGCGTTCTGCGATGCGATGCTTCAAATTGCAAAAGAAGCGGAAGAAAATCCAGAAATCGTACAGACGGCCCCGCATACGACGGTCGTTAAACGTATGGATGAGACGCTCGCTGCTCGGAAGCCTGTTTTAAAATATGAACGTCGTGAGGCGTCATCCGTGAAATAAAAAGAGCGGGTCGATTCAATCGACCCGCCGATTTTTATGCTTTTTTAATTTTGCCTTTCCAGTTCTTGAAGCCGCCTTCAAGCATGTAGATATTGTTATATCCATTTTTCATGAGTAGTTTGGCCGCCTGGTTAGAACGTGAGCTTCCTTGGCAATAAATTAAGATCGGTTGGTCTTTGCGTAATTCTTTCATACGCATCTTGAGTTGACCGACCGGGATGTTTCGAGCACCGACGATGTGACCACCTTTGTATTCATTCGGTTCACGTACGTCAATCAATTGCCCTTTGCGGAGTGAAGCACGGAATTCTTCTTGTTTCATTTTTTTCAACCCGCGAGCTGGCATGAAGCGCCATACGATGTAGGCGATCAAGGCAACCCATAGGAGGATGACGAGGATTGTTTCGATTCCCATAGATGTTCTTCCCTTCTCTTTCAAAGTTACCATATCTCATTATAATGAATTTAAGGTCACGAGACAATGATTGACTGAATGAATTGGGGCTTTCCCTTTCGATTTCAGCTTCGTTAGGATAAAATATAAAGTGGAAACCGGAACATTAGGGGAGGTCGTGCCCATGCCGACACCGAGTATGGAAGATTATTTAGAACGGATTTATTTACTCATGTCAGAAAAAGGATATGCGCGTGTTTCTGACATTGCCGAACATTTAGGAGTTCATCCCTCCTCTGTCACCAAAATGGTTCAAAAATTGGACCGTGAAGAATATCTGGTGTACGAAAAATACCGCGGCCTCATGCTTACGAAGAAAGGTCAAAAAGTAGGGAAACGACTCGTCGAGCGCCATGCGATGCTCGAGTCTTTTTTACGTCTGATTGGAGTCGACGAAGCGGATGTATACGAGGATGTGGAAGGAATCGAACATCACCTCAGTTCAAATACGCTCGATTGCATGACGCAGTTTGTAGAGTTCTTTGAAGACAAACCTGAACTAATGGATCAATTCAGAGAATTTCGTGAGCAAGAGCGAGCGGCAGAAGAATAATGTATCGAAAAAACGTCAATTTCTTGCGATTGACGTTTTTTTGTAGGGTAAACAGGACTTAAATACGAACGAAAACATCTATTTTATCTACTAATGTATATTTTTAAGTTGAACATATGATAAGATGAATCGTGGATTCACTAAATAGGGGGTGACGGCGAACATTCGCCGAGCTGATGGACATTCAAATTAAAGGAAAACTGTTTGATGAGCAGCAAATTCGAAATCGGGTACAAGAATTAGCAGAAGAAATTGAAAAAGATGCAGATGGGACGCCGATTGTCATTGTTGCGGTCTTAAAAGGGTCAATGGTATTTGCTGCTGATTTAATGCGTTATATGAAAGGGAGTGTACAACTCGACACAGTCGCGACGTCTTCTTACGGGAAAAAGACCGTTTCGAGTGGGAGTGTACAACTACGTAAAGACCTTGACTTGGATGTGGAAGGAAAGTATGTCGTCATCATCGAGGATATCATCGATACAGGGCAGACGTTGAAGTTCTTGTGCAAACATATGGAACTCCATCAACCGAAACAGCTGAAAATCTGTACGCTTCTCGATAAACCAGCTCGACGTCTCGTGCAATTAGATGCAGACTATGTCGGCTTTGAGATTCCGGATGAGTTTGTCATCGGGTATGGCATCGACTATGCCGAGCAGTATCGCAACTTACCATACATCGGATATGTAGAGACTACGTAAAAAGGAGCGCCGCGGCGCTCCTTTTTACATGTTGGCTTTCTTTTTCTTCTTCCCTTTTTTTCCTTCGATCACGGTGAGGTGCGGGGGATTGCTTCGATGTCCGTTCGATCGTTTGGACAACTTCGTGACATTCGACCCCGGCTTCTTGTGTTTCTTATTCTTCACGGATGCGGAAGGTTTGACTTGAGGTCCACGGTTCCCTTGCATCCGTTTCTTAGAGGCTTGAGCGGTTTTACGATAGCGCATATCCTCTGGGGACATACGTCGTCCGATGAAAACGCGGTAGATCACATAAAAGACTAACCCGAATATCCCGATGAACAACAATTGTCTAAATAATCGACCGGGATCGGTGGCGAGCATATGCCCGACCCCGATGAAGCCTAAGATAAACACGATTGTTGCAGCGGTCGAACCAATTCTTTGTCTGATCATGGTGCTTCCTCCTCTTATCCCTCTCTATGAATGACCGATTCTCCTAACTCTTTACGTTCCCATGTCTCGAATGCTTCGATTGCGACTTGAATCTGTTCATCGCTCGGCTCTCGAGTCGTCAATAGCTGGAGAGACAGACCCGGTTTTCCGAGGAATGAAAGAAAGCGATGTTCACGGAAACGGTTGGTGAATTGAAGGACTTCAAATGAGATTCCGATGACGACAGGTAAGAGCGCAATTCGGCTGACGAGTCGTAGCCAAAGTGGATCGATTGGGACGATCATGTACACGCCAATCCCGACGAAAACGGTGAACAAAATAAAACTCGACCCACAACGGTAATGAAGACGTGAGCTCTTTCGAACTTGTTCGACCGTAATCGGACGTCCGGACTCATAACAGTTGATGACCTTGTGTTCAGCCCCATGATATTGGAAGACGCGTTTAATGAGTGGCGTCAACGATATCAAATAGAGGTAACTGAGCAACAATACTAATTTTATTCCCCCTTCAAGGAGGTTTTGAACCACGTGTCCGGAAAATAACGGCACGTCTTGAAACATCGAGGCAAGAAGAGCTGGGGTCACGTTAAAAATCAATTTCCCAAAGACATAAGAAATCACACCGATGATGGCAATGAAGGCAATCATCCACATGCTCTGCTTCTGTTCCTCGTTCGTACTGACATCTTCACTCGGGTCGACGTCATAACGATCGCTTGCAAAATTCATATGCGCTGATCCGTTCTTCAATGATTCATATAATGCGACAATTCCTCTCAAAAACGGTACCTTTTTCAACGATTGGACCCACGGGACGAGGATGCGCGCTTGCTCGAACGTTTCGATGGAACCGTCTTTTCGCCGAATGGCGGATGCGCTCTCGGAGCGGCCTTGGAACATGACGCCTTCCACGAGTGCCTGTCCTCCGACAGGAATGTTTGGTTTAGAATTCATTCACTTTCCTCGATTCTTACAGAGTTGTACTTGAATTATACCGCGATTTATAAAAAAAACGAAAGGGTGGAAGGCTCGATTCACGTTCTTTCGATAAATTTGTTACAATAGATAAGACTTGACGAACGAGGGGGAAGAAGATTGCGGATTCTAGTGTTGAATGGTCCGAATTTAAATTTATTGGGTCGCCGTGAACCGAACGTGTATGGGGACGTGTCGTTAAAGGGTTTAGCTGCCGAATTGATGCTTGCTGCACCGGATGACGTCGAACTCACTTTCATTCAATCCAATCACGAAGGAGCGTTGATTGATGCGCTACATGATGCCTACGACTATGAAGGTGTCATTTTGAACGCGGGTGCTTATACGCATACATCAATCGCGATTCGCGATGCCATATCTGCAATCGCTGCCCCGGTCGTTGAAGTACATATCTCGAACGTGCATGCTAGAGAATCGTTTCGCCACGAGTCAAAACTCGCTGGCGTATGTCTAGGTGTCATTACCGGCTTCGGACTGACGAGTTACACGTTGGCACTGCATGCACTAATCGAACATTGGAGGAATCGACATGATTGAACGCGTAAACAAACTGCAAGCACAGTTAGAGGCAAACGAGATTGACGCATTGCTCGTCACAAAACGGGAGAACATTCGTTACTTATCAGGCTTCACCGGATCAAGTGGTGTGATCGTCATCACGGCGAAATCTGCAAGCTTTATCACAGACTTCCGTTACACGGAACAGGCGAACGATCAAGTAAAAGGGTATGACATCATTGAACTTGATACGTCACTCATCAAATCGGTAGCAGATGTTGTGTCACGTGAGTCAATCGCACGCCTTGGAATCGAGCAAGACGCGATGACAGTCGGTCAATATCGCGCTTATGAAAAAGAAGTGGATGCAAATCTGATCGAGACGTCTGGAATCGTTGAAAAACTGCGCTTGATTAAGGATGAATCAGAGATTAAGATTATGAAGGAAGCTGCGGCAATCGCTGATGCAGCGTATGCACATATTCAGACATTCATTCGTCCGGGTCGTACCGAGAGAGAAGTCGCAAACGAACTCGAAATGTTCATGCGCTCAAAAGGTGCTGATTCGTCATCGTTCGATATGATCGTTGCCTCTGGTCTCCGCTCGGCACTTCCGCACGGCGTTGCGAGCGATAAGGTCATCGAATCTGGCGAACTTGTCACACTTGATTTTGGTGCTTACTATAAAGGGTACTGCTCAGATATTACGCGTACACTCGCGGTCGGACCGATTTCGGACGAGTTGCGTCAAATCTATGACACAGTGCTTCGTGCCCAAGTCGCTGGTGTGGAAGGTACACGTGCTGGCATCACAGGGATTGAAGCTGACGCATTGACACGAGACATTATCAAAGAAGCAGGATATGGTGAATACTTCGGCCACTCGACAGGTCATGGTCTTGGCATGGAAGTGCACGAGGCACCTGGATTATCATTCCGCTCGGAAACAGTACTCGAGCCAGGGATGGTCGTCACGATTGAACCGGGTATTTACATTAACGGTGTCGGCGGTTGCCGAATTGAGGACGATGTCGTCGTTACGGAAGACGGATGTTACCGTCTGACGCAGTCGCCAAAAGAGTTAATTACGATTGAGGCTTGAGTCTCGTCTGAATTTAGGAGGAAATCAACATGGTATCAGTTAACGATTTAAAAACAGGATTGACAGTCAAAACATCTGACGGTTCGATTTGGCAAGTCATCGAATTCCAACACGTAAAACCAGGTAAAGGTGCAGCATTCGTTCGTACAAAAATGCGTAACTTGCGCAATGGAGCGATCCAAGAAACAACGTTCCGCGGTGGAGAAAAAATCGAGCGTGCGCACATCGAGCGTAAGCGTATGCAATATCTCTATCCAATGGGCGACACGTATGTCTTCATGGACAATGAATCATACGAGCAACTTGAGTTGACGAGCGAACAAGTGAAAGCAGCGCTTCCTTACTTGCTTGAAAACATGGAAGTTAGTATCGCGGACTACAATGGTGAGATTCTTGGAATCGAGCTTCCGACAAGCGTCGTATTGACTATCATCGAAGCAGACCCAGGCGTCAAAGGGGACACAGCATCGAACGTGAAGAAAAACGCGACAGTTGAAACAGGTCATGTGATTCAAGTACCACTTTTCATCGAGCCAGGTGAAAAAGTGACAGTTGATACACGTACTGGAGAGTTCATGGGTCGTTACAACGGTTAATCTGAGAGAGTGTTCATTCGAAAGAATGGGCGCTCTTTTTTTCTCGTTGCATTCACTGGTCTGACCAGTTATAGTGAAGAGGAGATTAGTACCAGGTATAAACAGGGGGTAAGAAAGATGCAAATCGATCAAATCAAAGAGCTCATTCAACTATTGGACCAGTCAACGGTTCATGAAATGGAGCTTGAAACATCTGATTTCAAACTGTCATTAAAGAAAGAAGCGCAAGCGGTCATGAGCGCGCCTGTGATGCAGACACAAGCAATCGCGCCACCTGCGCCTGCTCCTCAAGCAGAAGAACATAAAGAACAATCGACGCCGGAACAAGCGTCTTACCGTACAATCACCTCTCCAATGGTCGGAACGTTTTATTCCCGTCCAGCTCCGGATAAAGAAACCTTCGTCAACGTAGGTGATCGAGTGGAGTCAGGACAAATCGTCTGTATTCTAGAGGCGATGAAACTGTTTAACGATGTCGAAGCGGAAATCAGTGGCGAAATCGTAGAAGTGCTCGTCGCAGATGGCGATCTCGTCGAATTCGGTCAACCGCTCTTCAGCGTGAAGTGAGGTCGTTATGAAATTATTAATCGCTAACCGTGGAGAAATCGCGGTTCGAATCATACGTGCTGCAAAAGAATTGAATATTCCGACGGTCGCTGTTTTTTCAGAAGCAGACCGTGAAGCGTTACATGTTCATTTGGCCGACGAAGCATACTGTATTGGACCAAATCCGTCCAAAGACTCGTATTTGAACATTCCAAACATCTTGTCGGTCGCATGTGCCGTGGACGCGACGATGGTGCACCCTGGATACGGATTTTTAGCTGAAAATGCTGAATTTGCCGAGATGTGTGAGGCGTGTGGCATCCAATTTGTCGGGCCGAGTAGCTATGCCATCCGCAAGATGGGAATCAAGGATGAGGCCAAACGAACGATGATTGAGTCAGGTGTGCCGGTCGTCCCGGGTTCTAGCGGTGTCGTCACGGATGAAGAGGCCGTAGAACTTGCGCGCGAGATGGGCTATCCGGTCATCATCAAGGCGACGGCAGGTGGTGGGGGACGCGGTATTCGGGTCGCCCGAAACGAAGACGAACTCATCCAAGGGTTGGTCGCTACACGCAAAGAGGCGAAGCAGGCGTTCGGTAACGGAGACGTGTATCTCGAGAAATTTATCGAGTCGTTCCGTCACGTAGAAGTGCAAGTTCTCGCTGACCAATTCGGGAATGTGATTCATTTAGGCGAGCGTGATTGCACGATTCAACGACGGATGCAGAAGCTCGTTGAAGAAGCGCCATCACCTGCGATTGACGAAGCAACACGTCAAATGATGGGAGATGCGGCAGTCAAAGCGGCGAAAGCGATTCAATATTCTGGAGCGGGGACAATCGAGTTCATCTATGTTCCAGAATCCAATGAGTTCTATTTCATGGAAATGAATACGCGGATTCAAGTCGAGCACCCGGTCACGGAGATGATCACCGGATTCGATCTCGTGCAAGCACAATTAGAAGTGGCACTCGGGCATCCGCTCGCCATCTCTCAAGAAGACATCACGTTCTCTGGGCATTCGATTGAATGCCGGATCAACGCAGAAGACCCGTTCATGGACTTCCGTCCGATGGCGGGGAAAATCGATCAATACATCGTCCCAGGTGGTATGGGCGTTCGGGTGGACAGCGGTCTATATGCAGGAGCGATGATCCCTCCGTTCTACGACTCGATGGTCGCCAAATTGATCGTACATGCGCCGACGCGCGACGAGGCGATTTTAAAGATGTTACGCGCTTTAGACGAGTTTACGGTTTCGGGAATCAAAACGACGATTCCGTTCCATCAACAAGTGATGGCACATGAACAGTTCCGAATCGGTACATTCGACACGAAATTTGTCGAAAAAGAAATGTCATTGGCGAAATAACAACAACCAGGAAGCCCGAACATTATTTCGGCTTCCTGGTTTTTTGTACTGAATTTATGAGTGCTTTATGCTAAACTATCACAATGAAAGCATGTAAAAGGAGAGTAACTGAATGAAACGTCATGAAGCACGAGAGAAAGCGATTCAAACGCTTTTTCAAATCGAAGTATCTAAATTAGAGGTAGACGAAGCAATCGAGTTCGCACTAGACGGTGAGGAGTCGGATCCATTCTACGAACAACTCGTCACAGGAACGCTAGAGCATCAAGAGGATATTGACGCTTTGCTCGTCGAAAACTTGAAAAACTGGCGCTTGGATCGTCTAGGGAATGTCGAACGTACGATTTTACGAATGGCGACGTTTGAATTGCTCTATGTCGAAACGATTCCAGAGAACGTTACGATCAACGAGGCGGTCGAACTTGCGAAATCGTTCGGAGACGAAGAAGCCGGTAAGCTCGTGAATGGCGTACTCGGCAACATTATTAAAGAAGACTAAAAAATAGAGATAAGACACCAGACCAACTACAGAAAAACCTAAAGACAACGGGGGATGAGAGAGATGGCAGTAGTGATCGACGGGAAACAAGTGGCAGCATCATATCGAGAAACGTTAAAAGAGCGTGTGACAGCACTTCGTGCACGCAACATCGTACCGAAATTGAAAGTAGTATTGATTGGGGATGACCCAGCAAGTCATAGCTATGTACGCGGGAAAGAACGGGCAGCACAAGAAATCGGAATCGATTCGCAAGTGCTCCGTTTTGATGAGACGATTAGCGAGAAAGAATTGCTCGACTTGATTGACTTGATGAATGAGGATGAGGAAGTACACGGGATTCTCGTGCAACTTCCACTACCAAAACACATTGACGAATCACGAGTCATCATGCGCATCTCTCCTGAGAAGGATGTAGACGGCTTCCATCCTGAGAACGTCGGAAAGATGATGCTCGGTCTTGATACGTTGCTTCCATGTACACCACACGGCATCTTGCATCTCGCAAAGACACAAACTGAGATCGCTGGGAAACACGTCGTGGTCGTCGGTCGCAGTCAAATCGTCGGAAAACCAGTCGGTATGTTGTTCTTGAATGAGTCTGCTACGGTCACGTACTGTCACTCGAAAACGAAAGACCTTGGAGAAATGACACGACAGGCTGACATCTTAATTGTCGCAGTGGGGCGTGCAAGTCTCGTTACTGCAGACATGGTCAAACCTGGTGCGCTTGTCATCGACGTCGGCGTCAACCGTGTCGAAGGACGTCTCGTTGGCGATGTCGACTATGAGGCCGTTAAAGAGAAGGCGAGTGCGATTACACCGGTTCCTGGCGGTGTCGGTCCAATGACGATCACGATGCTTATGCATAACACGGTCGAGGTAGCGTCACGTGGCTAATCCACTTCCGGTCTCCGAAGTTGTTCGATATGTGAAGCGACAACTCGATGATGATGTCTTGCTTCGACAAGTCGCGGTCATTGGTGAGATCTCGAATTTTAAACGCTATTCATCTGGTCATTGTTATTTCACCTTGAAAGATGATGCGTCCCGCATGAAAGCCGTCATGTTCTCTCGAGATGCGAAACAGCTTCAATTCGAACCGAAAGATGGAATGAAGGTCATCGCCGTCTCAAGAGTGACTATGTATGAAGCGACCGGTGACGTTCAATTGTACGTCGAACTGATGCGTCAAGACGGAATCGGTTTATTATACGAACGGTATGAGGCGAGAAAACGTGAACTTGAGGAGAAGGGTTGGTTTGATGTAGACCGAAAACAACTCCTTCCGACGTTTCCTGAGCGGATCGGAATTGTTACTTCTCCGAAAGGAGCAGCGTTACATGATATCGCGACCACACTTCGGCGTCGTGCGCCCCACGTTGCCATCACATTCGCCCCTGTGGCCGTACAGGGCGAAATGGCTGCCCCACAAGTGGCATCTGCCATTCGTTGGATGAATGAACGGACCGACTGTGATGTACTCATCGTCGGCCGTGGTGGCGGCTCGATTGAGGAATTGTGGGCGTTTAATGAGGATGTCGTGGTCGAAGCCATCTATGCGTCGACCATCCCGATCATCTCTGCTGTCGGCCATGAGACGGATTATACGCTCGCTGATTTTGTCGCAGATGTTCGGGCAGCAACTCCGACAGCGGCGGCCGAACTCGCCACAGCGATGATTGACGCACAGCGGAAAGATGTAGAGCGTCTAGACAACCATCTGCATAAAGCCGTTAGGATTCAACTCGATGATTCTCGGAACCGTGTAGACCGGATGATTAACAGTTATGGCTTGAAATCACCACGCTATACGATTTCTCAAAAACGAGAACGTTTTGCACAATCGGAGATTCGCCTTGAGCAAGGGATGAAGCGACATCTTTCCGAAGCGACTCATCAACTCCGTCAGTTGTCACAACAGCTTGATGTGAAACGGTTCTCAAAAACCTTGTCGCAACAAGGAGAACAGGTCAATCAAATGGTCGATCGACTTCATCGGACGAAACCATTAGAACAATCGAAACGACAATTTACACAACAGGTAGGAAGATTGCATGCGGTCAGTCCGCTCGCCGTCCTATCACGGGGCTACACGTTCATTGAACAAGATGGAGCATACGTGCAAAATGTGAAAGAATTACGCGATGGAGACATCTCGATTCGTTTTCGGGACGGTCACGCTGTCGCTGAAGTGAAGGAGAGGATTGTTGGTGACGAAACAAGAACAGACGTTTGAAGCGGCACTTGAACGACTCGAACAGATTGTCGCGCAACTTGAGACTGGTGACGTACCATTAGAGGAAGCGATGACTTTATATGAAGAAGGTGTCCGGTTATCTGCTTTGTGCCAGACAAAACTCTCGGCCGCTGAAAAGAAAATGGACGAAATATTCGAGTTAGACGGTACCCTTCGTGAAAAAGGAGGGTCTGCATGAACCGCACGGATGATTTGAACAAGTGGAAGCGAACTGTCGAAGAATCGATGCGTTCGCTCATTGAGGCGAGTGACATGCCGACGCGACTTCGCGATGCGATGGTCTATTCATTAGAAGCGGGCGGAAAACGAATACGTCCCGCGCTTGTCTATGCTGTTCTAGAAACGTACGGTGTTCCACTCGAGCGAGGTAGCGAGGTAGCGGCGACGCTCGAGATGGTCCATACATATTCGCTCATTCACGATGACTTGCCGGCGATGGATGATGATGATCTTCGCCGGGGTCGACCGACGAATCACCGACAGTTTGATGAGGCGACTGCCATTTTAGCAGGAGATGCGCTTTTGACGGATGCGTTTCGCATTCTCACACAGATGTCGCTTCCTGCTGGAGAAATCGTCGAAATCATTCGCGTTTTCGGTCTAGCAGCTGGTAGCTCTGGCATGGTCGGCGGTCAATTGGACGATATGCTCGCTGAGAAACGGAGTGACGTCACGTTACAGGAACTCCAGTCAATTCATGAACGAAAGACGGGTGCACTGCTTGTCTATGCGCTTGAGGCGGGTGGGATCCTGGCCGGTGTGTCAGAGGAAGATCGGACACAATTAAAACAATTCGGTCGACATCTTGGCATCGCATTTCAGATTCAAGACGATATCCTAGATGTCGTCGGAGACGAGAAGGCAATCGGGAAACGTGTTGGTTCGGATGAAGAGAACGAAAAAACGACGTATCCGAAACTGCTCGGATTAGACGGGGCGAAGCGTGCACTCGATGCAGAAGTAGAGGCGGCGACCTTTGCTATCGAATCACTTTCGATTCAAGCTCCGCTATTATTAGACTTGTTGGCGTTTGTGGTGAAACGAAATCATTGATCCCGGTGACACGATGAGCACATCGTGTCACCTTTGTTTTGGGGAATGTGTGGCATCTACCGTCACATTCTTGTAAAATGTAAGGTACGAATCAGTAAAATGTGAGGAGAAAGGATGGTCATTATGGACTTGACATCCATTCAAGACCCGTCATTCCTGAAAAGGATGTCTGTCACCGAACTCGAATCACTCGGCTCAGACATTAGACGATTCTTGATTGAAAAATTGGCAGTGACGGGAGGGCATTTAGCGCCAAACTTAGGAGTTGTTGAGTTGACGCTAGCCCTGCACCGTGTATTTGACAGTCCGAAAGACCAACTTGTATGGGACGTCGGTCATCAGGCGTACGTTCATAAAATTTTGACAGGACGTACGAGCCAGTTTGATACCCTTCGACAATACAACGGGTTATGTGGGTTTCCTAAACGTTGTGAGAGTGAACATGATGTATGGGAGACTGGCCACAGTTCGACGTCGCTTTCAGCAGCAATGGGGATTGCAATCGCAAATGAATTAAAAGGACGTGCGAATGATCGTGCCATTGCCATCATCGGTGATGGAGCGTTGACTGGAGGAATGGCGCTCGAGGCATTGAACCACATCGGTGCCGAGAAGCAGAATGTCATTGTCATCTTGAACGACAATGAGATGTCTATCGCGCCGAACGTTGGGGCGATGCATAATATGCTCGGTCGAATCCGTGCGTCACGTAAACTGAAGCATGCACGTGAAGAGATGGAATCGATCATCAAGCACATTCCACTCGTCGGCAATTCACTCGAACGAAGTGGGGAGCGAGTAAAAGATTTATTGAAATCTGCACTCATTCCAGGCACATTTTTTGAAGAACTCGGTTTCACTTACTTTGGACCGACTGACGGCCATGATTTGAAAGACTTGCTTGAGACACTCGAATATGCGAAAAAAATCGATGGACCGGTTCTCGTTCACGTCATCACGAAAAAAGGGAAGGGTTACCGTCCCGCTGAGTTAGACGGTGTTGGAACGTGGCACGGTTTAGGACCTTACAAGATTGAGTCAGGTGAAGTAATCAAAGGGAAGCCAAAAGGACCGAGTTATTCGAAAGTCGTCGCAGAGACGATTACGAAAGTGGCAGAGTCGGATGATCGGGTGACGTTGATCACGCCTGCAATGAGTGTCGGTTCGAAACTCGACTGTTTCACAAAAAAATTCCCGGAACGCATGTTTGACGTCGGGATTGCCGAACAGCATGCGGTAACGCTAGCGGGAGGTCAGGCGACACAAGGTTTGAAACCGGTCGTCTCGATTTACTCTACATTCTTCCAGCGTGCGTACGACCAACTCGTCCATGACATTTGTCGTCAAAACTTGAACGTTGTATTCACGATTGACCGTTCAGGACTTGTCGGGGCAGATGGAGAGACGCACCAAGGTGTATTCGATATCGCTTTCATGCGTCACGTACCGAACATTCGAATTTTGATGGCGAAAGATGAAGAAGAGTTACAACAACTCGTTTACTCTGCGCTTCGTTACGATGATGGACCGATTGCAATCCGCTTCCCTCGTGGCGAAGGGATTGGCGTGCCGATGAGTGATACGCTCCAAGAAATCTCGCTCGATGATTGGGAAGTCGAGGCGGAAGGAACGGATGTCGCCATTTTGACGTTTGGACCACAAGTTCAAGATGCTTTGGAAGTACGTTCATTATTAGAAGGCAAGCTCAGTGTGCGTGTCATCAATTGTCGCACGATCAAACCGCTCGATGACGCAATGCTCAATTCTTTATATGTAGAGGGAATTCCGCTCGTGACACTTGAAGAAGCAGCACTCGCAGGTGGCTTTGGAAGCAGCGTGTTAGAACATGCGAATGAAACAGGAGCGTTCCCGCGGATTCAACGCCTCGGGATTCCAGACCGATATATCGAGCACGGCGGCGTCAACCAACTTTTAGAAGAGATTGGTCTCCGGCCAGCCCAAATGGCGGAATCGATTGAACGGTTCGTGATGGAGACAAATCGACAGAATGTGTGAGGGATTATGGAAAAAAGAACGAAAACAAGATTAGATGTATTACTCGTCGAACGCGGTCTCGCTGAAACACGAGAGAAGGCGAAACGGGCCGTCATGGCCGGTCTTGTCTATAGCGGAACCGAACGTCTGGATAAAGCAGGCGATAAAGTGTTTGACGATATCCCTCTCGAAGTGAAAGGTCAAGTTTTACCGTACGTCGGACGAGGCGGGCTGAAGCTTGAGAAAGCACTGCAAGTATTCCCGCTCGACGTTCAAGGCCGCGTGGGGATTGATATCGGTTCCTCTACGGGAGGATTTACAGATTGTGCGCTTCAAAACGGGGCGACACAAATGTATGCGGTCGATGTCGGGTATAACCAGCTCGCCTGGAAGCTTCGTAGCGATGATCGCGTCATCGTTATGGAACGGATGAATTTCCGTCATGCGACAGCTGATCAATTCCCGGTCAAACCAGATTTTGCGACGATCGATGTTTCTTTCATCTCACTTCGTCTCATGGTGCCACCTCTTAAAACGATTTTAAAGCAGGAGGGTGTCGTCATGGCGCTCGTCAAACCTCAATTCGAAGCCGGTAAAGCCGACGTCGGGAAGAAAGGGATTGTACGAGACCGCGACGTACATGAACGAGTGGCGAGTGATATGGTGCGCTATTTTGCATCGGAAGGATTCTTCGTCGAAGGATTGGACTATTCCCCGATCACGGGTGGAGACGGAAATATTGAATTCCTCTTATTTGCCCGTTATACGGGAGTAGGTGGAGTCGAACCATCCCTTCAAGTCGAAGACGTGGTGGATGCGGCACATGCCAAACTAAAGGGATAAGCAATGGCTACAGGCAGATTTGTCTGTAGCTTTTTCTTATCGACGAAGAAGAGATGGGGAATGGTGGAAATACCCACTGGAATGCTAGACCTTTTTTCGACAATACTTTAGAATGATAATGTGTATGTGAAACGAAGAATGAGGTGTCAGCGCTTATGAATAAAGGACAGCGATTGATTAAAATTCGAGACATCGTGACGAATCGTGAAATCGAAACGCAAGATGAATTAGTAGACGAACTTCGTCGCCTAGGATATCCCGTCACACAGGCGACTGTATCTCGGGATATTAAAGAGTTACATTTAGTGAAAGTTCCTTTGAATGACGGACGATACAAATACAGCTTGCCTGCGGATCAGCGTTTTAACCCATACGGAAAAATGAAGCGCATCCTCGGTGACAGCTTCGTTTCGGTCGACTCAGCTCAAAACTTGGTTGTCATGAAAGTACTACCAGGTAACGCGGATGCAATCGGTGTCTTGATTGACCATCTGTCATGGGACGAATTGATTGGAACAGTTTGTGGAGATGACACGATTCTCATGATTGCTCGCGATGAGGAGAAAGCGAAACAAATCATCGATCGACTACTCGGAATGTTATGAGGTGAAAGTACGTATGTTGGCAGAACTATCAATCAAACAGTTTGCGATTATCGACGAATTAAACATTCCGTTTAATCGGGGCATGACCGTTCTCACGGGTGAGACAGGTGCCGGTAAATCGATTTTGTTAGATGCGATTGGGTTGCTTGTTGGAGGACGTGGATCGAGCGAATTCGTTCGTTATGGTCAGGATAAGGCCGAAATTGAAGGAATGTTCATGGTTGAATCGGATCATCCGGTCATTGAGGCGGCCGAACAATACGGCATCGAAATCGAGGACGGGACAGTCATTTTACGCCGAGACTTACATAGTAGCGGGAAAAGCGTCTGTCGTGTAAATGGGAAGATGATGCCACTCTCCACGCTACGTGAATTCGGTCGCTTACTTGTCGATATTCATGGTCAACATGAACATCAACACTTGATGGACTCAGAATTTCACTTGGGCATTCTCGATCATTATGCCGAAAAGGAAATCGGGCCACTATTAGAGGAGTATCAGACAGCGTACGCATCCTGGAAAAAAGTCGCGGATGAACTGAAGCGACTCAGCCAAAGTGAACAAGAGCTTGCACAACGCATGGATTTGCTATCGTTTCAAACGAAAGAGATTGAGGCGGCTGAACTAAAGGCAGGTGAGGAACAGGCGTTAATGGAAGAACGGGACGAATTAGCGAACTTTGAACGCATTCATCAACACATTCGCCTGTCTTATGAGGCGGTCGCGGAAGATTCGAACGGACTTGACCAAATCGGGGTCGCAATGCGCGAGATGGAAGAAGCTTCTCAATTGTCCTCTTCCCTCGCATCCGTGTCAGAAACAATCTCGAATGCTTATTATTTGCTCGAAGATGCGAAGTTTCAATTGCGGGATCAACTCGACTCACTTGAGTTCGATCCGATTCGGTTAGATGAAATCGAGTCACGTCTAGCGCTGTTCCAACAGCTTAAGCGGAAATATGGCACGACAATCGAAGAAGTCATCGCTTACGGTGAACAAGTATCCGATGAATTAAAATCGATGACGAATCGTGAGGAGTTGCTGCAAACACTGTCAGAAGACCTTGTCCGACTAGAGAAGGTTGCAAAAGAGGCAGGTGCACGACTGTCAGCGTCACGTAAAGCGGCGGCTGAGTCCCTTCAGCACGACATCCATCGAGAACTAAAAGAATTGTATATGGAGAAAACAGCGTTTGAAGTTCGATTCCGAACGACGCCATTAAAACAAGACGGTCTTGATGATGTCGAATTTTATATGATGACGAACGTCGGGGAACCGTTCAAGCCACTTGCAAAAGTCGCTTCAGGTGGTGAACTTTCTCGTGTCATGTTAGCCCTTAAATCAATCTTTTCCCGAACGGTGGGAGTCGCATCGATTATCTTTGATGAAGTTGATACAGGAGTATCAGGGCGTGTCGCACAGGCGATGGGAGAAAAAATCTTCCGTCTGTCTGTCGGGTCACAAGTGTTATGTATCACGCACTTAGCGCAAGTTGCTGCAATGGCAGATCAACACCTTTACATTACGAAGACGGAAACAAACGACCGGACGAAGACAAACGTTGCCACTCTTGACCGTGAGAGCCGGATTGACGAGCTAGGTCGAATGATTGCTGGTATTCAAATGACAGACTTGACGAAGCAACATGTTGAAGAGTTGCTCGAAATGTCACAGCAAGTAAAACAGAAGTTCATCAAAGGAGTGTCATAAGTGATTACATTATGTATTGCGGACGACAATCGAGAAATCGTCGATTTGTTGAGCCGACAACTAGAATCTGAGCCTGATCTCCGTGTCGTTGGAACAGCGCACGATGGTGAAGCATGCTTAGAGGTCGTCAAGACACACCAACCGGATGTACTCTTACTCGATATTATCATGCCTCATTTGGATGGAATCGGAGTATTGCAACGTTTACATGAAGAGCTCGGCGATGATAAGCCAGAAGTGATCATGTTGAGTGCGTTCGGAAAAGATGAAGTGACGAAACAAGCGGTTCAATTGGGTGCCTCTTACTTTCTCGTCAAACCTTTCAATATCCAACAACTGTTGACGAAAATTCGTGAGTTGTCGGATGGTGCGAATCGCGAATTCGAAGGAATGTCTCCAGACGAAATTGAAATTTCGCTCTTGCTCCAACAGCTTGGGATTTCTCCTCGAATCAAAGGGTTCAAGTATATCCGCCAAGCCGTCATTTACGTACGCGAGCGTCAAGATTTGCTTGGATTGATTACGAAAGAATTGTATCCGATGGTCGCAAAAGAGCACGATACGACTTCGTCACGTGTAGAGCGGGCGATGCGTCACGCCATCAAGACGGCGTGGGAGAATGGCATGCGCGATCATGAGATGTTTGAAGGGCGACCTGAGCGTGAGCGGAGTCCGAAGAACTCGGAGTTCATTTCATATTTCGTCACTTACTTGTCGTTTAAAAGCAATTGAATCGTTCAGAAGGACTAAGCCGTTTGATGGCTTAGTCCTTTTTGTAAAATAATTATTAAAAAATTTATTCACTTTATTAAAGAAAGCGCTTGCAAAAAGAGTGTGTTTTGTTATAATAAAGGTGTACCAAGTTACTTGGACAAGCGTCAGATGAACGCTTTTCAAACTTGTTCCGGAGCAATGTTTGAAGAAACAAAATCATCTCGGTTCGCTATCCGACAATAGCTCAGAGGTGGGAACGACATCTCAAGTCGTTAATGTCCCGACGTGAGGTCGCGACAGTCGCTCATTCGCGAGACGATTCTATCATCAACTCGAAGCTAGGGGTTGGTATAGGAAAAACAAATCGTTCAGTTAACCAAAAGGAGTGTTGTCAACCGTTGAACAGTTTATGGCAAGCGTTCGACTTCACGATGGATGGTTGGACATGATCCGATAACTAAAAAAGTTAGTAACTCGAATGGAAACGTTCCGTTCACGCAAGACGGCAGTTACTAAAGTTCTTTCATACTTCTTCATTAAGAAGACGTTGGATCTCATGTCAAAGGAAGTAAAGCAGTTGGAAAGGAGATCATCCGTAGTGATCACAATTCAATACGAATAAAAGGTTCCGCACTTGAAATGAAGTCAAGTTAGGGAACCTTTTTTTGTGCGCTTATGAGTCGAGTCGTTGTACTTTACCTGTTTTTTTGTCGCGGTTAAATATATAGCCAGCTACAAATCCGATCCCGCCCATGGCGAGCAGAAGTCCGAACGTCCCCTGCAACATGGAGGCGGCAGCGAGTGAATCAATCCATGTGAACGGTCCACTCGTCTTCAAAAAGAAGCTATCACGAAGTAATTTGATTCCGTAAACACCGAGTAAACCAGGGACGATTAAGATTAGAAGCGCGATGAAACGCATGCAATCTCCTCCTTTACCATACATTATTTTAACAGAAATCTAGTCATTCCACACTGTCTATTTTTAGGCGGCTTGCGCATCATGTTCGGATTCAGTAGCATGAAGATGAGAAGAGAGAAAGATGGGGGAATTCGTATGAACAAACGATTGATGATTGTCGGGGCAGGAAAAGGGGGAACGGAAGTCCTGAACATGTTGATGGACTCTCCGCTTGCTACGATTGTAGCGGTCGTGGACTCCGATGCATCAGCTGAAGGGATGGCACTTGCCAAAAGTTGTGGCATCGCCGTGACGGATAATTGGACGAAATATGCAGATGCATCATTAGACTTTGTCATTGAGACGACAGGGCAGCATCAAACGTTTGAAGAGTTGAAGGATCATTATCAAGATGCGGTTGTGTTGCCGGGAGAGTTTATTCGGATTGTTGTCGAACGATTGAAGCAGAACCAACAGATGCTTGAGGCGATCATCGAATGTACGAGTGAGGCGATTTCGGTAGCCGATCATCACGGCAACACCATATTGATCAATCCATCATATACCCGGTTGACGGGATTTAAAAAAGAGGATGTCGTCGATAAGCCTGCCACGGCCGACATCGGGATGCAGGAGAGTGTACATTTGAAAGTATTATCGACGGGGCAGGGTGTTCGAGATATTCGGATGCAAATCGGGGCGACGCGACGTGACATCCTTGTGAATGCCGAACCGATCATCGTAGAGGGGAAACTAAGAGGTTCGGTCGGCGTCATCCGCGACGTGTCTCAAATTCGTGCGCTTCGTGATGAATTACAAGAAGCGAAAACACGCATTCGAAATCTAGAGGCGAAATATCAGTTTGCCGATATCATCGCGACAAGTGATACGATGCGATTCGTCATCGATCAAGCGAAATTGGCAGCTGTGACACCGGTGACAGTATTGATTCGCGGAGAATCGGGAACAGGAAAAGAACTGTTCGCCCATGCCATCCATGGGGAGTCCCCTCGGAAATTCAAAAAGTTTATCCGGGTAAACTGTGCGGCCATTTCACCCACGCTTCTCGAAAGTGAACTGTTCGGCTATGAAGATGGCGCGTTCAGCGGTGCGAAGCGTGGCGGAAAGACGGGCTATTTCGAGGAGGCAGACGGCGGCTCGCTCTTTTTGGACGAAATCGGTGAACTGCCACTTGATGTCCAAGTGAAGCTTCTGCGTGTCCTTCAAGAAAATGAGATTGTACGAGTCGGGGGGACAACGGCGATTCCGATTGATGTTCGCATCATCGCTGCGACAAATGCCGACCTTGAACAGAAAGTGGCAGACGGGGCGTTTCGTGAAGATTTGTATTATCGCATCAATCGAATGCCCATCCATATCCCTCCCCTTCGTGAACGGTTGAATGAACTTGAGGCACTCTGTGATCGAATTATTCGAAAGTTGAATCAAGAATATGGTCGGAGTGTACAAGGAGTGGATGAAGATGCCATCGTGCTCCTAAAAAGTCAGCATTGGAAAGGGAACGTCCGAGAACTTGAGAATGTGATTGGTCGGGCGATGATTTATATGGCGAGCATGGAACAATGGATTGCTCCACATCACTTACAATTATCACCTCGCACGCCAACTCAGAAAGTCGTCGAGTCTCGAACGCTCCATGAAGCGGTAGCGAAATATGAGCGCGATTTGATTGAACGAACAATCGAAGAAACTGGTGGAAATAAGTCAGAAGCTGCTCGTCGTTTAAAAATTTCGATTCGGACTTTATATAATAAATTAGAAACCATGCAATAAAATGCATGAACTTTTATGCATGGTAAGCATTTATTTGCATGGTCGTCCGCATAATAAAGCGCTTACAATCTAGGAAACAAACTTGCTTATGTTATAGTGTAGAGAGCAAGGGGGGACAATGATGAATTTTGAACGGATGCTGACGAACGCAAAGCAACTAGAGGGTTGTACGGTATCCATTGCGGGGGCAGCGGATGAAGAAGTAATCCGAGCCGTAAAACTTGCCACAGATCATGGATTGTCACGTTTCATTTTATTTGGTGAAGCCCGGGAAATCCGAAAGTTATGTGAACAGTATGGAATCGATGAGTCAGACGTCGATATTTTACATGCAAAAGGTGATGTAGAAATTGCCAGACGTGCTGCACTAGCCGTGAAAAACAAAGAGGCGGATGTGCTCATGAAAGGGATGGTGTCGACATCGACATTCATGAAAGCCGTCCTCAATCGAGAGGCCGGTCTTCGGACGAACCGGACGCTCAGTCATATCGCACTCTTTCAAATTCCAAATCGGGAAAAATTGATTGGTGTGACCGATGCTGCAATCCATATCGCGCCAACGCTCGAAGAAAAGGTCGAAATCATTCATAATGCGGTAGAAGCGATGCATGACATCGGTTACGAATCGCCAAAAGTCGCAGCGATTGGGGCTGTTGAGGTTGTCAATCCTCAGATGAACGCGACGCTCGATGCCGCGTTGCTCAGTCAGATGAATCGTCGGGGACAAATCAAAGGCTGTATTGTAGATGGACCGCTCGCCCTTGATAACGCGGTCGATATGGTCGCAGCGAAACAAAAAGGAATCAATAGTGAAGTAGCGGGGCAAGCAGATTTATTAGTCGTACCATACATAGAGGTCGGCAACGTCCTTTATAAATCAATCATGTATTTCGCAGAGGCGAGCGTTGCGGCGATTGTCGTTGGCGCATCTGCCCCTGTCGTATTGACGAGTCGTGCCGATACAGCGGAGGCGAAACTTTATTCCCTCGCATTCGCTTTGTTACATGCCAAAAACTAATCGTACTTAACAGGAGGAATTGATCATGATGGAAACAAACACAGAACCACGCTTCCGTATTTTTGATGTCTTACAATCTGAGGATTATGAACAAATCGTATTCTGCCAAGACCAAGCGTCTGGTCTAAAAGCAATCATTGCGATTCACGATACGACACTCGGTCCAGCACTCGGCGGACTTCGTATGTGGAATTATGAGTCAGAGCAAGAAGCACTCACAGACGTGTTGCGTCTCGCAAAAGGAATGACTTATAAAAATGCTGCAGCCGGTCTCAATCTCGGTGGAGGGAAGGCTGTCATCATTGGGAATGCAAAGACGGACAAGTCAGAAGCTCTCTTCCGCGCATTCGGTCGTTACGTACAATCACTCAGCGGACGTTACATCACTGCTGAAGATGTGAATACGACGGTTGCTGACATGGACTTCATCCATATGGAGACAGATTACGTCACAGGAGTCAGCCCTGCTTTCGGTTCAAGTGGTAACCCATCACCAGTAACGGCGTATGGCGTCTACCGCGGTATGAAAGCCGCTGCGAAATGGAAGTTCGGAACAGACTCACTCGCAGGGAAGACGGTTGCCGTGCAAGGTGTCGGTAACGTAGCCTACAACTTATGTCGTCACCTCCACGAAGAAGGCGCGCATTTGATTGTGACAGACATCAACGAAGAAGCGCTCAAACGTGCGGAAGCAGACTTTGGTGCGACGGTCGTCAAACCAGATGAGATTTATGCAGTCGAGTGTGACATTTTCGCTCCATGTGCACTCGGTGCAGTCATCAACGACAAAACGATTCCACAATTGAAAGCCCAAATCGTTGCGGGTGCCGCAAACAACCAATTGGCTGAAGATCGTCACGGGGATGTACTTGACGAGAGCGGGATCCTCTACGCGCCAGACTTTGTCATCAACGCTGGAGGTGTCATCAACGTCGCGGACGAACTTGAAGGTTACAACCGTGAACGGGCAATGAAGAAAGTCGAACTCATCTATGACAACATGATGCGTGTCTTTGAAATCGCGGAGCGTGATGGAGTACCGACGCACGTGGCGGCTGACAAGATGGCCGAAGAACGGATTCACATGATGGCACGTTCACGTAGTCAGTTCCTGAAAGTTGAAAAAAGTATTCTAGGGAGACGCTAAGATGACAAAACGGCTAATTCTTGCAATCAACCCAGGGTCGACCTCGACAAAAGTTGGATTGTTTGATGGGAAGGAAGAAGTGATGACACGTACTGTCCGCCATGAAATTGACGTGACCGGTCTCAGCCTTCCTGAGCAGTTACCTCATCGTGAGCAAGAAGTGCGTGCCTTGTTAGAAGAGACTGGCATCGCGGTCAACGATTTGACCGCGATTGTCGGTCGTGGTGGCTTGCTTGCACCGATGACATCAGGAACGTATACCGTCAATGATTTGATGCGAGAGGACTTAACGAGCGGAAGATTCGGTATGCATGCGTCTAACCTAGGAGGATTGATTGCATCCAAAATAGGCGAGCAAGAGGGAATACCGAGTTTCATCGTTGACCCTGTCGTTGTCGATGAGATGCATGAGTTGGCAAGAAAGACCGGGATGGCCGACATCGATCGCCGTAGTATCTTTCATGCCCTGAATCAAAAAGCCGTCGCCAAACGCTTTGCGACTGAAAATGGAAGCGATTACAATGAGCTGAATTTGATTGTCGCTCACTTGGGCGGAGGGATTACGGTCGGTGCGCATCAGCATGGACGCGTCATCGATGTGAACAACGGACTAGACGGTGATGGGCCACTTGCTCCAGAACGGGCAGGCTCAATTCCTGTTGGACAGGTAGTAGAACTATGTTATAGTACCAGGTATAAAGAATCGGAAATGAAAAAGAAAATTGTCGGTCAAGGTGGGTTGTTCGCACACCTCGGTACATTCGATGCGATTGAGATTGAGCAACGAATGGAATCGGGAGATGATGAGGCGAGACTCCTTTATGAGACGATGGCTTACCGTGTCGCACAAGAGATTTCAAAACATGGTGCGACGCTCAGTGGTCGAGTGGATGCCATCTTATTGACAGGTGGGATCGCTTATTCTGACTGGCTGACTGACAAGATTAAAGAGCGTGTCGCATTCCTCGCGCCGGTATACGTTTATCCAGGCGAAGATGAATTGAAAGCCTTGGCAGAAGGGGCACTTCGCGTCATTGAGAAGGAAGAGACCGCAAGAGAATATGAGGGGGATACACATGGCACGAGAATTTGATGTTGTCGTCATTGGTGGAGGACCAGGAGGATATGTGGCTGCGATCAAAGCTGCACAGGCTGGTAAATCTGTCGCAATCGTCGAGGCGAGAAAATTAGGCGGCACCTGCTTACATAGAGGTTGCATCCCTACGAAAGCTCTTCTAAAAGCAGCCCATGTCTATCAAACGGCGAAACAGGGGGCAACGTACGGCGTAGAAACGGGAAGTGTGACGTTCAACATGGAACGAGCCCAAACGTATAAACGCGATCTTGTGGCTGGTCTTGAAAAAGGAATCGAGCACTTGATGAAACAAGGAAAAATTGAAGTGTTTCGCGGAAAAGCCTCGATCCTTGGACCAAGTATTTTCTCGCCACAACCTGGGACCGTATCCGTTGAAGATGAAAGCGGTGAGTCAGAACTCATCTTGCCAAACCAATTGATTATCGCAACAGGTTCGATTCCGCGTGAACTTCCTGGATTGCCGTTCAATCACGAACGTATCTTAAACTCGGACGACCTCCTCAATTTTGAGACACTACCTGAATCGATTGCGATTGTCGGTGGTGGTGTCATCGGAGTCGAATGGGCGTCCATGCTCGTCGATTTAGATGTGAACGTGACGTTGATCGAAGTAGGAGATCGATTACTTCCACTTGAGGACAAGGCGGTCTCTCGTGAGGTGGAACGTCTATTGAAGAAGCGTGGCGTCCGTGTGAAGAAGAGCGTGACGGTCGACGCCGAACGAACATTGATTCACGAAAATACAGTGGAGCTTGCTGTCGGGGAAGAGATGTTACAAGTAGACTGTGTCCTCGTCTCGGTTGGCCGAGTTGCCAACACTGAAGACTTAGGACTTCAAAACACTTCTATCGTCGTAGAAAATGGGATCATTCAAGTCGATAGTCAGTATCGAACGAAAGAACGTCATATCTTCGCAATCGGGGATTGCATCGGAAAATTACAACTCGCTCACGTCGCGTCTGCCGAAGGCGTGAAGGCGGTCGAAACGATTCTTGGACTTGAACCGACACCACTCGATTACGCGCTCATCCCACGTTGTGTATATAGCGTTCCTGAAGTCGCTTCGGTCGGCTTGACGGAAGAGGCGGCAAAAGATGCCGGACGTGATGTGAAGACGGGGACGTATCGATTCAACGGACTCGGGAAAGCGCGGATTGAAGGACAAGCCGACGGATTCGTCAAACTCGTTTCGGACAAAGAAACAGATGACCTTCTCGGTGTTCATATCGTCGGACCGAAAGCGACTGAACTCATCACAGAAGGTGGACTCGCGCTCGTCTTGAACGCGACAGCTTGGGAGATGGGACAACTTGTGCACCCACATCCTGCATTAAGCGAAGCCTTCCAAGAAGCGGCACTTGCCGTCGATGGATTACCGATTCACGCCTAAGGAGGAACAAGGATGGAACAGATGACTGTAAACTCATATGAAGAGCTTGGTTTAACCAAACAAGATTTATTGGCGATGTATGAAACGATGATACGCGCCCGTAAGATTGATGAACGGATGTGGAAGTTGAACCGCGCCGGGAAAATCCCGTTCGTCGTTTCATGTCAAGGACAAGAAGCTGCGCAGGTCGGTGCGGCGTTTGCGCTCGAGAAAGGAATCGACTACGTCTTGCCTTACTATCGTGATGTGGCGGTTGTCCTTCACTTCGGTCAAACATCAAGAGACTTGATGTTATCGGCATTTGCGAAAGCGGAAGACCCGAACTCGGGTGGTCGTCAGATGCCTGGTCACTTCGGCTCGAAAGAACATCGCATCGTGACGGGTTCATCTCCGGTTACGACACAAGTCCCTCATGCGGTCGGGATTGCACTTGCGGCGAAGATGAAAAAAGAAGAACTCGTCACGTTCGTCTCGTTCGGAGAAGGCTCTTCGAACCAAGGTGATTTCCACGAAGGGGCAAACTTTGCTGGTGTCCATAAATTACCGGTCATCTTGTTCTGTGAGAACAACAAGTATGCGATTTCGGTGCCACTTACGAAACAGTTGGCATGCGAGCGCGTATCAGATCGTGCAAAAGGCTACGGCATGCCAGGTGTGACAGTCGACGGGACAGACCCGATTGCTGTATATGCGGTCGTGAAGGAAGCGCGTGAACGTGCACTTCGCGGAGAAGGACCGACGTTAATCGAAGCAGAAGTCGAGCGTCTCGTACCACACTCATCAGATGATGATGACAAAGCATACCGTTCAGCTGAAGAATTGGCCGGATTAAAAGAGCGGGATGGAATTCAATTGTTCCGTCAACGACTGGTGAACGACGGTATTGCAACAGCGGATACACTTGCCGAAATCGATGCACAAATCGATGCTGAAGTGAATGAAGCGACGACATATGCAGACAAAGCACCGTACGCATCACCTGAATCTGCATTGGATTACGTCTATGAGGAGGAAAAATGATGAAAACGTTTATCGAAGCGATCAATGAAGCGATTCATGAGGAAATGGAGCGCGACGAAAACGTCTTCGTCGTCGGGGAAGACGTCGGCGTACGTGGTGGTGTATTCCGTGCCACACAAGGCTTGATTGAGAAGTATGGTGAAGACCGTGTCATCGACGCACCGCTCGCTGAAAGTGCGATTGCCGGTGTAGGAGTCGGGGCTGCCATGTACGGCATGCGTCCGATTGCAGAAATGCAATTCGCAGACTTTATTATGCCAGCAGTGAACCAAATCGTATCGGAAGCGGCAAAAATTCGATACCGCTCAAACAACGACTGGACGTGTCCGATGGTCATCCGCGCTCCTTTCGGTGGTGGCATTCACGGGGCACTCTATCACTCGCAATCTGTCGAGGCGATGTTCAGTTCGACGCCAGGTCTTAAAGTCGTCATTCCATCAGACCCAGTCGATGCGAAGGGCTTGTTGAAAGCAGCAATCCGTTCGAACGACCCTGTCCTCTTCTTCGAACATAAGCGTGCCTATCGTCTTTTGAAAGCGGACTTGCCGACTGACGAATACACGGTTGAAATCGGTAAGGCTGCGGTCAAACGTGAAGGTGACGATATCACAATCATCACGTACGGTCTTTGTGTCCATATGGCACAAGAAGCTGCGAAAACACTCGAAGAGGAAGGAATCAGCACGCATATTATTGATCTTCGTACCGTCTATCCGCTCGACCAGGATGCGATCATCGAGTCGGTCAAGAAGACCGGTAAAGTGTTACTCGTGACAGAGGACAACAAAGAAGGAAGCATCATTGGAGAAGTCGCGGCGATTATCGCAGAGAAGGCGCTCTTTGAACTCGATGCGCCGATTGAACGCTTAGCGGGTCCTGATGTTCCGGCTATGCCATATGCACCACCAATGGAAAAATTCTTTATCGTATCCCCAGAAAAAATTGCCGAGCGGGCGCGTCAGCTCGCCGCGTTTTAAGGAGGCGTCTCCATGGAACAAACGATTACAATGCCCCAACTCGGTGAGAGTGTGACGGAAGGCACGATTACGACCTATCTCGTCAAACCGGGCGACCGTGTGGAAGAATATGAACCACTCGCCGAAGTCATGACGGACAAAGTCACGGCGGAAATCCCGGCAACAAGTGCAGGAATCGTAAAAGAATTTCTCATTCCAGAAGGTGAGACGGTCAGTGTCGGGACACCTGTCCTAACGATGGAAGTCGAAAGTGCAGAGGAAGCTGTGACTGAGACGAAGACAGAACCAGTCGCGGAAGCGGCACCGTCAGTTCCATCTGAAGCGAAGCAAGCTGTCGCGACGGCTCCGAAAAAACAGAGTGGGAACGGTCGATATTCTCCTGCCGTCATCCGACTCGCCAATGAGAACAACATCGATTTGAATGAATTGAGCGGAAGCGGTCTAGGTGGTCGGATCACGCGGAAAGACATTCTTCGTTACTTATCAGAAGGACGTCCTGCATCAACTCCTGAGAAAGCGACACAAGCACCTGTCCAAGAGACAATGGTACAAACAAAAATGGATGTTCCGACTGAGGCACCACGTCCTGCCGTCGAGCCTTCACAACCGGCTGCCTCGACATCTACAGGTCGATACGAAACGATTCCGACAGCTGGTGTGCGTCAAGCGATTGCGAACAATATGGTTCGCTCGAAGCATGAGGCGCCTCACGCATGGCTCATGATTGAAGTCGATGTGACGAACCTCGTCGAGGCACGTGCGAAGTTAAAAGATGACTTCATGAAGCGGGAAGGGGTCAAATTGACGTTCATGCCGTTCTTCATGAAAGCGGCCATCGAGGCGCTTAAGAAGTATCCGATGATGAACTCGGAGTGGGCAGGCGATCACATCAAAGTTCACCAAGACATCCATCTGTCTGTGGCCGTCGCGGCAAACGACGCCCTGTATGTACCGGTCATTCGTCAAGCGGATGAGAAGAATATCAAAGGACTCGCTGTGGCGCTTCAAGACGTAGCGTCACGTGCGCGTGAGAATCGCTTGAAAGCTGAAGAGATGCGTGGCGGCACGTTCACGATCAACAACACAGGGGCGTTTGGCTCAATCCAATCGGCACCAATCTTGAACTACCCACAAGCGGCAATCCTATCAGTCGAGTCGATTGTGAAGCGTCCGGTCTGGATGAACGGAATGTTCGCGGCACGCGATATGGTCAACCTTTGTATGTCGGTCGACCATCGCGTCCTCGACGGTCTCGTCGCAGGGCAATTCTTGCAAGCGATCAAGCAGTCGCTCGAATCGATCGATCCGGACACATATACCGTGTATTGATTCATACAAAATGGAGGCGCTCCCAGCGGGGTGCCTCCATTTTTCATGAGTTATAGCCAAGGAATACCGTGAAGACGAAGCTTGCGGCTGAGATCAGTAAGAGAAGGAACGACAAGGACATGCCTATTGTGACGAGTCCTTTGGAGAGTCGTTGTTTGGATTTATAGAGTGAAAATGCAAACACGAGACTGAATAGGCCGAGCGTCGCGAATAGTGTAAGCGGGATTGCTCGGTCTTGGAGTAACTGAAGTAAATCCAACGTTGAATCATCCTTTCTAATCAAGCGCCTTCTGAAATCGTCGTTGATAGGCAAGATACGTCAATCTGCTGATCACGACGAACAGGAGCAGGAACATCCAGTATATGAAGACATAGTTTAATGAAAATGCAGAGACCCCATCATGTCTGACCGAAGAAATCCAAAGCAAAAGGAGTGAGGCAGGGAAATGAATCAATAGTACAAGATAGGGCATGAACTTCATGAAGGATAAGGCGTTTGACGACGGATTGCGCATGAGACACATGGCAATCAAACCAATCAACACTTCGAGCCCACCAAGCGTGAAGAAAGCGAGTGAATCAGAAAGACTAGTCTCTAGAATCGGTAAGGCAAGCGTTGCAAGACCGAAACTCCCAATCATTATTAAAGCGAACAAGATGTAGTCACCTCCAAAAAAGGGTTGATTCTATGTGTTTATTGTAAAATAATGGATGATAAAATTCAACATCTCAGGAAAACACGCCATTCATAGAAATGGCGTGTCGGTGAGTTCTTTATATCGATTGCTCGATCATCGATTCGATGTCGCGACGAACTTCAGCTTGCGACAATTGAGCGACATCATAGCGGACACGATGTGTCGACTCGTCCGTTCCCGTCAAATCAGCGAAAAGACTACCGAGGTCGTGGACACTGCGGTCGACTTGTATGAGTAATTCAATCGAATCCTCTTCTTGTAAGATGACGACTTCGACTTCATCTAACTGACGCCCAAAACGTGAGCCGTTCGCTGAATATTCGAGTTCTTGTGCAATCGGAAGACGACCTGAGCGATGGCGTGCCGGGAGCATCTCTGTGTCGGCTTTCTTCAGGCGGAAACCGAGTTCGTCCATCGCATCTAAAATGATTTGTTGTGAAGCGTTCGGTTGTACCGTAATCGCATCTTCATCTTTTGGATCGACGGCTTGGGCGATATCAAGCCCGGTCTCAATCCATGATTTCGATTGGCTAACAGAGAGTGGGGTATTAAACGGGACGTTGACCGTGAACGGGATCTCTTTCACTTCTCCAGGTCCAATCATAAATGGAGCCTCATTCAATAAAATCTTTTCGATTGTGAACGTCGAGTATGTCGACTTGTCGTTGACCTCATGTTTATACAGCGTGTTGAAGAACAGATAGATGCTGTCGACCGACTGTTCGACTGAACCTCCTTCTACATGGACTACTCCATTGAGTTCACCACCGGGTGTACAATGGCTTTCATTCAAACGTGTGTCGACTTTTGCGGCACCGATTCCGATTGATGATAAAATCTTTTTAAACATATGTGTATCCTCCTTTGACGTAACGTCATCTTCGTGTAATAGTATGTACGGACAGGTGAAACAATATGTTTCAAAATTTCTAAAAAAGGATTGAATCCATTGGAATATAAAGCGTTACAAGAACGTCTCGAAGACGTGATCCAATCAAATCATCTCGTGTCGGCGACAATCAGTCAACCCCGTCAAAAATCAAGTGATCTCAGACGCGTCAAATTGAAACCGGTCATGCTTCGGAATGCATACCACATCCAGTTCGAATATCAGTACGAACGGGTGATGAACCATAAAAACTTACCACCGGATGAGGCTATAGAAGAATTGTTCGACCTTCTTGAAACGTTCAGACAGGGACAATTTCAATTAAAAGAGTCTGACCTTCAATTTCAGTTATCCAAAAAATTTAAAGTGACCTTTAAAGAGAGACAGACAGCTCAAAAAGAAATTCAGTTGAGCCACAATCGGGAAAAACAATATGTGCTACCACTTGACGAACCAGTCCCATTCTTAATTCGACTCGGCATTCAGTCGAGTGATGGGAAAGTGAAGCGTCAAAAGTATGACAAGTTTAAACAAATCAACCGCTTCCTTGAGTTCATTGAGGACTCGCTTAAACACTTGCCGACAGACCGTACCGTCCGAATCTTGGATTTCGGTTCAGGGAAGTCGTATTTGACGTTCGCGCTCTATCACTTTTTACATGAGATGAAAGGATATGATGTTCATATCACAGGTCTCGATTTGAAAAAAGAAGTCATCGAAGAATGTGCATCGATTGCAAAAGACTTAGGATATGAGCGACTCGAGTTCTTAGTTGGAGACATCAATGAATATGAAGGGGAGACAGCTGTCGATATGGTCGTGACGCTTCATGCATGTGACGTGGCGACCGACATGGCATTGGCCCGTGCCGTCCGCTGGGGGGCGAAAGTCATCTTGAGCGTCCCTTGCTGTCAGAAGGAGTTAAATCGTCAACTTCAAGCACCGAATCTAGACGTGATGCTCCAGCACGGATTGATCAAAGAACGGTTCGCCTCGCTCGCGACAGATTCGATTCGGGCTGAACTTCTTGGACTTGTCGGTTATGAAGCTCAGTTACTGGAGTTCATCGACCTCGAGCATACGCCAAAAAACATCATGATTCGTGCCTATTGGACGAATCGTGTAGCGAGTGATGAGACGAAGGCTCGTTACCTCGCCTTTAAACAAATGTTACAGGCAGATCCGTTCTTAGAACGTGAATTGAGCGATAGACTTGTCCTCGAGGTAGAACAAGACGTAAAATAAGGTAGTATAGACGAAATGTCGAAAGGGGAAACAACATGGATTTTCAATTATATTTTCAAGATGTAGTCGAACAAGCGCGTAACGAAGTGCGTGCTGCAGGATACACAGAGCTCACGACACCGGAAGAAGTAGACGGGGCACTGAAAAAAGAAGGGAAGACACTTGTACTCGTTAACTCGGTTTGTGGTTGTGCAGGCGGGATTGCTCGTCCGGCCGCGGCTTACGTAAACAAGATGGAAGGCGTCAAACCTGACCATTTCGTGACCGTGTTTGCAGGTCAAGACCGTGAAGCAACAGATCGTGCACGTGAGTATTTCGAAGGATATGCACCGTCTTCACCATCGATTGCCCTCCTCGAGGATGGAAACATCGTGACGATGGTAGAGCGTAGTGAAATCGAGTCGTCAACTGCGGAAGAACTCGTCGACCAATTAAAAACATTATTCGATATCTACTTCGCATAATCAAGCATCGGCGCAAAGGCACTGCCTTTGCGCTTTTGTGAAAAGGGGCAGTGTATATGGAACCAGTCATCAAAATTATGACAGAGGCAGAATATATGATTGCCCTGTCACGCGGTGAGATCAATGAACCGTCGCTTCAATCGGAAGGGACGATTAAATGTTGTACACCGCAACAGATCGGAAAGGTCGTCAAAGCGTCGTATCCGGGAGAAGCGGTCGTGCTCGTCTCCCTTTACGTCAATCGTCTTGGGCAACTGTTACATTATGAGTTAGATGAGGATGGGGAACGTTATCCGCACGTTTATAGTGCCATCCCAATGTCATCCGTTAAACAAGTCCAACCATATGGGTCTCGCGACAATGGAACGGTCACATATTTCGCTTTCGAGCGAATGTGACCTTCTTTTTTTGTATAAAATGCATGAATATACTTTACAAGTAATAATTATGTGTATATAGTGGTTGAAGACACAAGTCGGACAACTGATGTGTCCTAGAACAGTTGAGCTACGTTCACACATATGTCATAATTTTGTTAAAGTTCTGATAATTATCATTCAACTATGAAAGGGAGATGAAGATGAAAAAAGGTTTTCTAGCATTATGTTTAGCAGGACTGGCCGCGTTCTCAGTCGCATGTGGGGCAGACGTGAACGAAGGAGGATCGACATCGACCGATGGTGAGGATGACAAAGTCATCGTCATGGGTACAAGTGCCGATTACTTCCCTTATGAATTCGTTGACACAGCGAACGGCGACGAAATCGTCGGATTTGATATCGACATCGCCAAAAAAGTGGCGGAAAACATGGGATATGAATTGAAAATTGAAGATATGGACTTCGGAAGCTTGCTCGGAGCCCTCAACGCGGGTCGTGTCGACTTCGTCATGGCTGGTATGACACCGACAGAAGAGCGTAAAGAAAATGCTGATTTCTCGGATATCTATTTCACAGCGGTGAACTTGATCTTATCAAAAGATGATTCGCTTCAATCACTTGAAGATTTGAAAGGCAAAAAGATTGGTGTCCAGCTTGGTTCGATTCAAGAAGGAATCGCACAGGATCAAATCACAGACGCTGAAATCGTCTCATTGAACAAAATTCCTGAGATCATCCAGGAAATCAAGACAGGACGTATTGACGCAATGGTCATCGAAGATACGGTCGCGAAGAAATACCTCGAGCAAGACAGCGAATTGACAACATTTGAAATCGTGGACGAAGAAGAAGCGGGCTCTGCTGCTGCCTTCCGTAAAGACGATGAACTCCGCGATCAATTCAACGAAGAGTTGAAGAAGATGATCGACAGTGGAGAAATCGAAGAGTTAGCACAAAAATGGTTTGAAGAAGAGGCTGCACCAGCCGAATAATGAATCGTACGAGGCTGACTGAAGATGAATCGGTCAGCCTTTTTTTAGGAGGAACTTACAATGGATTTTAGCCGGATTTATGATTCGATCCCTTACATACTTGAGGGGATCCCAGTCATGTTCCAAGTGGTCATCGTCTCGGCATTGATCGGGATCTCACTTGGTATTGTCGTTGCAACACTGAAAATCGTACCGAATCGTCTCATCAACTTTATTGGACATGCATACACGGCTGTATTCCGTGGGACGCCACTCATCTTGCAACTTGCCATCATTCACTTCGGGTTGCCGCAATTGACTGGCTATATCACGACACCATATCAATCGGCAGTCATCGCCTTCTCATTAAACTCAGGGGCGTATATTTCAGAGATTATTCGTGCTGGTATTCAAGCGGTCGATAAAGGCCAATGGGAAGCATCTGATGCCTTAGGTGTCCCATACGTCAAACAATTACGTTCAATCATCTTGCCGCAGGCGTTCAAGAATATCTTGCCCGCCCTCGTCAACGAGATGATCACGTTGACAAAAGAGTCGGCCCTCGTCTCGACGGTCGGCGTACTCGATATTATGCGCCGCGCACAGATTGTCGGTGGGCAGAAGGCGATCTACTTCGAACCGCTTCTATTCGCCGGTGTGATATACTTTACGATAGTGATGATCTTGACGTATCTTGGACAACGTCTAGAAAAACGGTTAAGAAAGAGTGATGGAAGATGATCGAAGTTAAAGACCTACACAAACAATTTGGTGACTTAGAAGTATTGAAGGGAATCACGACGACGATTGAGCGTGGTGAAGTGGTCGCCGTCATCGGACCGTCTGGGTCTGGTAAATCGACATTTCTGCGTTGCTTGAACATGCTAGAAATCCCGACGAGCGGGACGGTCAGTGTGGATGGATTCGAACTTACGAAAAAAGGGGCGAACGTCGCGAAGGCTCGCCAAAATATCGGGATGGTGTTCCAACAGTTCAACCTCTTCCCGCATATGAGCGTATTGGACAATTTGACGTACGCACCGGTCAACGTCTTGAAAGTTAGTAAGACTGAAGCACTCGAACGTGCGAAAAAATTGCTCGAACGTGTCGGTCTCTCTGAGAAAATCGACGCCTACCCGAGCCAATTATCGGGTGGACAAAAACAACGTGTCGCGATCGCACGTGCTTTGGCGATGGAACCAAACGTCATGTTATTCGATGAGCCGACTTCGGCACTTGACCCTGAGATGGTCAACGAAGTACTCGATGTCATGAAAGGGTTAGCTGAGACAGGGATGACGATGGTTGTCGTCACACACGAAATGGGCTTTGCTCGTGAAGTGGCAGACCGTGTCCTCTTCCTTGACGAAGGAATTTTGATGGAAGAAGGAAAACCTGCCGACTTGTTGTTGAACCCGCAGACAGACCGTGCGAAACGTTTCTTAGAAAAAGTGTTGTAATCTGAACTTAAGAAGGAAGGATGAATGCACATGAAAATCACTTATTATGGACACGCGACAGTAGGATTTGAGATCGATGGCGTAAACGTGTTGATTGATCCATTTTTGACGAGTAACCCTCATACGGAAGTAGACCCTTCTACACTACGCCCAGACTATTTGTTGCTCACCCATGCTCACTTTGATCATATCGAAGATGTCGAATTGATCGCGAAAGAAACGGGTGCGACGATTGTGGCGACGCATGAGCTCGCGACCTATTATGAGAAAAAAGGTTTTTCTGTACACGGAATGAACATCGGTGGCGGACACGCCTTCCCGTTCGGACGCGTCACGATGACGCAAGCCTTTCATAGCTCGAGTTTCGATATGGGTGACACACCGATCTATATGGGAATGCCAGCTGGATTCATCATTGAGACGAATGAGCTGACGCTCTATCACGCTGGGGATACGAGCCTGTTCTCGGATATGAAAATGTACGGAGAACGTTTCGAAATCGATGTCGCCTTCCTTCCAATCGGAGACAATTTTACGATGGGACCTGCAGATGCATTAGACGCGGCGCAGTGGCTCCAAGCCAAACGGGTCGTCCCAATCCACTTTGATACGTTCCCGCCAATCAAGCAGGACGCTCAAGCATTCTGCGACCAGTTACATCGCCGTGGTCTTTTGATTGAACCGAACACGACGATCGAGATTTAAGCGTGGATATGATACAAGCGACGAAAACGTTCGTCGAACAAATTCATGCAGAAGACCATACAGGGCATGACACCGCTCATATTGAGCGCGTCGTCCGACTGGTGGAGCGCTTGATGAAGGATGAGCCTGTCGACGAGACAGTGCTCATCCTTGCTGCATATTTACATGACGTGGAAGACCATAAGTTCGGTCGACCGAAAGGACTCATCAAACAACATTTGACTTCTCTAGAAATCACTGAAGAGCAAGCAAACTTGGTGCTGACTTTAATTGATGAAGTGTCTTTCTCAAAAGGAAGGCAACCAACGACTCGCGAAAGTGAAATTTTGCAGGACGCCGATCGTCTTGATGCCATCGGAGCCATTGGGATTGCGCGAACGTTCCAATACGCTGGTTCTCGCGGAACACCGCTCGATTTGTCAGATCAGAGTGCCATTCAACATTTTCAAGATAAATTGTTGAAACTGGCGTCTAGGATGCACACCGTAAAAGCGAAACAATTGGCGATGTCACGTCATGTGTTCATGGAGCGCTTTTTGGTGCAATTTCACGAAGAGTGGGATGGAGTAGACGTTTAAAAGGACGACCGGGATGCATGTCTCGGTCGTCCTTTTGATTAAAATGGATGTTTATTGAGCCAGTGGCCGCCGTCAAGAGAAATACAATCCCCGTTTAAATAACGCATCTCGTCAGAGGCCATCCAAAAGGCCAAGTCGGCGATTTCTTCCGGTGTCCCAAAGCGTCCGAGCGGGACGTTGCGGCGAATCCGCTCTACTTCTTTCACATGAGACACGAGTTTTTCCGCGCCGCCTGTCCGTTCAATCGGTCCTGGGCTGATCGCATTGACACGGGCCCCGAACTGATAGCCCCATTCGACTGCGAGCGTTCTCGTCAAATTGAGGACGCCTGCTTTCGCTGCCGCACTCGGTGCGACACCAGGACCTGCTTGCCATGCATACGAGGCGACCATGTTAATGATTGACCCGCCTCGTAATTCTTCTGCTTCCCAATGTTTCCCGAGAACATGAGTGCAGTTGAATGTGCCGTTCAAGACGATGTCAATGACGCTCGCCCAACCGTTCGGAGACAAATCAAGTGTCGGACAGACGAAATTACCTGCCGCGTTGTTGACGAGTGCGTGAACCGGTCCGTAAGCGGATACGATGTCAGCGAGTGCTTGAGCGCATCCTTCATAATCACGAACATCATGCTGCACACTCATCGCTTGACCTGCTTCAATAGCGTTCAGTTCGTCCATCGCTTCTAGTAGTCGTTCCTCGTTTCGACCACTGATGGCGACATTCCATCCTTCTTGCTTAAATTTTAATGCCATGGCTTTCCCCATACCAGACGATCCCCCGGTAATCCAAATCGTTTTCATATTGATTCCCCCTTGAAAATGAATGGTCGTTCATTCTATGTATTCGTCTTCTGATTTGAAATTCCTTCAATCCGATGTCATTTGGTGTTGAATCATTTCTTCGACAAGATGCGTATATAGAATATGATACGATTGAAGTGCGTAAGATGATGTCAATCAATTGGAGGGAGCTGCTAAGCCATGAGGCGACTGATGGGGATATCTATTTTCAGTATTCTAGTTGTGATAGCGCTCGTTTTTACGAATATGAGAGATGATGATTTGTCCGAACCGATTGAAAAGGTGACGAATTCTCAAGTCGAAACAAAGGCCGTTCCTGAAATGACTGTGGGCGAACTAAAAGGTATCTTAACTGATTTCCAACGCGATGTGGCCCCGCAAATCAAAAACGATTTCGAACGGAAGTTGGCAGAACGATTGTACGTGGAGATGAAACTGTTTGATGAAAGCATTGATATAAACAGGCTCATAACGCGCGCTACAGAGCAAGCTGATTTTGAACGTGCTTGGTTGACTCATGCGAAAGACGAGTATGGGGTCGTCGTAACAGATGAAGAAGTCGATGGTTGGATTGAACGAGGACCTGATGCGGAGGTAGTCGAGTCACAAAGACGGTATGCCGAGGCAAAAGAAATGAGTGTATATGAGCTGAATCATAATAATGATCGTGATCAATATATGAAGTGGGTCGTATGGGAAAAGCTGATTCCACTCATCACGGAACGATATGAAGAGTCAAGTGAGCAAGTGCTCGACAACAATCGTCTCATCGAGCTTTACGAAAAAGAAGTGAAGGATACTCTATGAATCAATGATACATCAATCAGCCCGACTCATTTGAGCCGGGCTACTGTTCATTTCATTTGTTTCAATTGTTCCAAGCCAAGTTCGCGATCGATGGCATACATCGTACCGGCGACCTTCTCACCCCAATACGGGTCTGAGGCGTAAAAGATGTTAATTCCTTCTTGTTTGTTACCAGGGTAATCTCCGCGTGCGTATTGACCTTTTACATATTTTGTGGCGAACAGTTCGGCAGCCGCGTCAACGCTCGCTTCAACCGTCTCAAAGGTTGTGGCATTGCCGCTCGGGTCGTCATCTGTTGCCCGGAATCCGAACAAGTTACGTTTTTCCCGTGCAATGTCGGACGTCCCAAACCTCGACTCATGACCGGCTACAGCGAGTAGGAATAAGGCATTAATGCCATACGTTTCTTCCGCACGTTTGAAGGCGTCACCCTCTCCAACGAGTGGCGAGTCGATGGATTGTAAATACTGATCGAACGCTTTGGCGGAATAGGGTGACGATGATCGGATCGAAGCGAATTGATAGGGAGAGTCGAAGACGTCTCGGACACGTTCCGTATAAAAACGATCATTTGAGCGTTTTTCTGTCGGTCCGACAAGAAACGTGCCGGCGAGATTCGCATTCGCCTCGACGGAATGATACACTTCACCATTTCGAATCTCATAGTAACCACGTCTTTCCACGACGGCTTCTGGGAACAATGCCATTTGATCCGGTTTCACATAGACATCTGCGCCTGATATGCGTACTTTTAAATGGTTTTCGCCTCGTTCAAGGAGTTGAAGTCTTGTGCCACCAGCGACATATGACTGTCGTTTTTTAAACGATTGATCTTCGTAAAGGTTCGTGATGGCATCGCTTGGAGTAACGACCACACCGGTGCCTGTGAAGTCGAGAACTTCTCCAGAAGGGGAGAATAAGGTGCGGTTGTTTCCGGCTGCCATATAGCGTTTTGCCTCAGCAAGAGATTCGAACGACCGTGTGACACGGTCTCCGTTCGTGACGGTTTCGACAGTATACGTGTCTTCACGGCCGGACTGAATCCATAAAAATGCCGCGATGGCGAGACTAAGCGTCGCAATCATCGGCCAAATCGTACGTTTTTTCTTTCGTTTCAATCAGATCACTTCCAAACTTTTGAATTGCCAAACGAGTTGATTTAGTCAACAATTTGATGGAGAAGGGGGAAATCAGTATGAAAATTGGAACGCGGACGTTAAAAACCGCGGTCGCAGCGGGTATCGCAATGCTCATTTCCGAGACGATTCATCTTGATTATTTTGTATTTGCTGCTATTATCGCCATTTTGAGTATTCAAGAGACACGCAAGAAATCCATTCGCGCCTCGTATGAGCGCGTCATGGCGAGTCTTCTCGCCATCGGGATGGGTGCCGCAATGTTTACGTTACTTGGTTATTCACCGGTGACGCTCACACTTTATTTTGTCATCTTCATTCCACTCGTACAACAACTGAAACTGCAAGATGGACTCATTACGAGTGTCGTGATCTTGACGCATCTTTATACCGAGGCACAGTTCTCGCTTGAATTGTTCATCAACGAGTTATTGCTCATCGCGATTGGTGTCGGGGTTGGACTCGTCGTCAACATGTATATGCCGACGCTAGACCGTGAAATCGAGCGTATCAAAGATAGTATCGACCGATCGCTTGCCGTACTCTTTTACGATGTGGCGGCATGTGTCGAGACCGGTGTGTATAACAATCATTCGATGATGCTCATCAAGACACGGGACTATTTGAAAGAAGGGAAAGATTTGGCCCTTCGTCGTATGGGTAACTCCATTGGGAAACGGAATGAAGATATGGACTATCTCTACTTCCGAATGCGGGAGCGACAATACGATATTTTGAAGCGGGTCGCTGATAACGCAAGAGAGATCACCATGGTCGTCAATGAAGCAAAACCCGTCGCAACATTTTTGCGTCGTGTCGGGGACCACGTGAACGAGCAGGCTGACGCTTCCATTTTTCTGCAAGAACTTGAAGAAATGATTGAACATTATCGAAAAAACGTACCTCTCCCCACAACACGTGAAGAATTTGAGGTACGCTCATCCTTGTTAAATATTTTATCAGATGTGAAAAGTTACTTGATCTTGAAAGAGCGTTATATTTTGCTCTTAAAAGAACATGGTCATGCTCGAGAGAAACGTGCTGATCAAAAAGATTGAGACGATGACGATGACGCCAATTTGAATGATGCGTTGTCGTCTTTTTTGCTTTTTCTTCATAACTTGCCTCCATGTACGTGTTTGCCATCATTGTACAGAATGGAAAAGATTCGTGCAATCTAAGGGAGTTTGTTATAATGGTCAAGAAATGTTTGGATGGAGGGATGTTGTTTATGGTAAACGAGACACGTGTGCTCGACACATTTTTAGAATTGGTCGGCATCGATTCAGAAACGAAGGAAGAAGCTGTCATTTGTGAACACTTGAAAGCGGTATTCACAGAGCTTGGATGTGATGTGTATGAAGACGATGCATCAACGAAGACAGCACATTCTGGTAACAATTTGATCATCACGTTGCCTGCAACGAAAGAGAATGTTGATCCGATTTACTTCACAGCTCATATGGATACGGTGACACCTGGTAAGGGAATCAAGACGAGCATCAAAGATGGTTATGTCGTCACGGATGGTACAACGATTCTCGGAGCGGATGATAAGACAGGTCTCACGGCGATGATTGAGCTTGTTCGCGTGTTGAACGAAAAACAGATTCCACACGGTCAGATTCAATTCGTGATTACGGTCGGAGAAGAATCAGGACTCGTCGGGGCGAAAGTCTTGGATTTATCAAAAATCGACGCGAAGTTCGGTTTTGCGCTTGACTCGGACGGTCCAGTCGGCGACATCATCGTCGCGGCACCGACACAAGCGAAAGTGAACGCGAAGATTTATGGAAAGACGGCTCATGCGGGTGTCGCTCCTGAGAAGGGGATTTCAGCGATTCAAATCGCAGCAAAAGCCATCGCGAAGATGCCACTCGGTCGAATCGATGAAGAAACAACGGCGAACATCGGACGCTTCGAAGGGGGACGTGCTACAAACATCGTTTGTGACTATGTCGAAGTACTCGCTGAGGCTCGTTCGCTCATTCATGAGAAAATGGAGAAACAGGCGGAAACGATGAAGCAAGCCTATATCGAAGTGGCGGAGTCATTCGGTGGTCGTGCTGAAGTCGACATCGACATCATGTACCCGGGATTCAAGTTTGAAGAAGGCGATGAAGTTGTCGAGGTCGCAAAACGTGCGGCGGCGACAATCGGACGTCCGACACGAATCTTGCACTCAGGCGGCGGTTCAGATGCGAACGTCATCGCCGGTGGCGGGATTCCGACAGTCAACTTAGCGGTCGGTTATGAAGAAATTCATACGACAAACGAGCGGATGCCACTTGAAGAGCTATATAAACTCGTCGAGTATGTCGTCACAATCGTCGAAGAAGTTGCATCACCTAAGCAATAAAAAAGAGCCGACCATTCGTCGGCTCTTCGTATGTGTTCGTACTTGTTATGCTGCGAACTCCAAAGACTCTAAAATCAACTCGTCTGTGCAATGAAGTTCGATCGCTATGTCGTGAATTCGGATAGAGGTGCCTTGTTCCTGTTGGTGCAAGCGATTTATCAAAGCCGCACGGTCTCGAATCGTCTCGTAAATGGATTCGGGTTGTTCTGCCTTGGTCATCACAAATCACATCCTTTTCAGCGATTACCACAAGTATAGCATGGAACGGACTTGAAGAAAGGACTAATTTATTTATGAAGTTACAGTTTTTAGGAACTGGTTCGGGTATGCCATCGAAACAACGCAATGTGTCAGGTCTTGCGCTCGTCTTGCCAAAAGTCACTTGGTTGGTCGACTGTGGGGAAGGGACACAACATCAGATGCTCTACACGAAAGTCAAACCACGTAAAGTGACAGCGGTATGGGTGACACATTTGCACGGTGACCATGTGTTCGGATTACCTGGATTTTTATCGACCCGCTCTGCGCTAGACGGAACGGATCCTCTCACGGTTTATGGTCCGAAAGGATTAAAGAAATGGCTCGAAGCGACACTTCGCGTCACAGGTTCTCATCTCGGTTATGAGTTGAACGTCATTGAATTCACGGACGGAGACACATTTGAGCAAGACGGTCATACGATCACTGTGCGAAAATTAGAGCATCGGTTCCCTTCTTATGGGTTTCGTGTCACGGGGCCGGAAAAACCGGGAACGTTGCGCGTCGATCGGGTAAGAGAGCTTGGAATTCCAAGTGGACCCATCTATAAAACAATCAAAGAACAAGAACGGTTCGAATATGAAGGAAAATGGTACGATTCTAAAGAATACGTCACTGAACCGACTCCGGGCAAAGTCGTTGCGATTCTTGGGGACACGACGCCATGCGAGAACGCGCGATTGTTAGCAGAAGGGGCCGACCTCCTCGTTCATGAGGCGACATTCATGGAAAGTGAACAACCGCTCGCCCGAAAATATGGTCACTCGACGACGCGTGAAGCGACTACACTTGCGAAAGCGTCTGCGGTCGGCCAATTGATTGTCACGCATATTTCCGCTCGATATGTCGGACGAGAGGAAGAATTTGAACAAGAGGTCGTTTCGGATTTTCCATCGAGTTTAGTTGCGACCGACTTTTTAGAATATACAGTGGGGGATTGATGTGACCATTCAACTCTATGTTTGGGCCGCGTTTTTAGTGATCAGCGTCTTGTTAGGTGTCCGCTTGAACCAATTGAAAGAACCGGAAGCCAATTTCTTTCCGAAGTTTTTATTTTATTCACTGCTCGGCATCGTTTCGTTTCCAATCGGTGGATTTCATATCCCAATCGGGTTTTTATTGTCTTTTTTATTCTTTCCGAAACAGAACAGCCGCTATAAATGGTATGGAGCACTTTTAGGATTTTTCTTTTTTATCGTCTTATTGTTCGTACCCTTGTTTGACCAATCTGGGTTTCGTGCGGAATCGCAACAAATCGGCGCCGTTTCTGTCACGGATGAATCTTTCGATGAGATGACAGAGAAAATCTTACAACGAGTCAACAGTGACTCCATCAAGCTAGACCGAGGTAAACTTCAAATTCATCGGGATGGGGACGTTCAATCGATTGAGTATTTGCTGATGGTCGAACGAGCCGAATCGTTCCAACAAATTCGCGTGACGTACGCAGACGGCCAATTATCTTATGAACAGGTCGATGAATTACGAAAAGAATCAGGTCAGGCATTCTTTGAAAAGCTCGTCGAATTTGACCATATGTTGTCTACTTTAAGAGAACCTTCATGGGAAGAATATTCAGATGTCATAGTCGCCCCAATCCTACAACTTTCTTACGATGGGCTGTATGATATGTATACGTTCGAGAATGAGTCGATGCTCATGATCAACCGTGACAATGAGCTCGTTAAGTTCTGGCTACAACGTGAACCCGTCCTTGCTAACAGTATCCAGCTCGTCGGACTGACGCAAGAGGGTCGTAGTACAGGTGAACGCTATGCGATTCTTTACAATTATTCGATACACCAACGAGAGGATTTGACAGACCAATGAAATCATATGTAACGATTGCTCTACTAGCGACGGCGCTACTTGCCGGATGTGGCGGGGAAGAGGCGCAGCAAGAATCGTGCGGAGTGAGTCCGACTATTTCGGTCTATAACGCAGCGACTGAGGAAACGCTCTATCAAGAGAAAAGTGTCTGCTTAGAAGAGGACGCGACTGTTCTCGATGCATTAAAAGCAACAGGGCTTGACATTGAGGTGACAGGGAGCGGTGACATGTCCTATGTGACGGCAATCGAAGGGATCGAAGAAAAATCTGAAGGACAATCGTCAGGATGGGTATTTGCTTTTAACGGTGCACCGGGGGATGAAGGAGCGGGCGCCAAAGAAGTGGAATCGACGGATGTCATTCAATGGCGGTTCGAAGAAGATGCAGTGGCTTTCTTCGAATGAGGCAGATTGGGAGCGGAGACATCCTGTCACGCTCCTTTTCTATCTCTTCTGTCACCTTTACATATTAATGAATGTCGAAGACGTCACTCTTTTTGTGGTTGGACTCCTCTTGCTGCTCATCATTGAACGTCGTTTCCCTTGGTCAATGCTATCCATACTGATTGCGTTTGGGTTGATTTCAGTCATGCCCATACTGATTGGATGGGAAATATCTTATGCATACATATGGCGTCAGCTTTTGAAATTGGCTGCCTTTTTACTCGGGATGTTATGGATTGCACGCATCATTCGTCTCGAACGATTGCTCCCGCTCTTATCGAACTTTCCACGATCGTCTTCACTCTTATACGGCGCATGGGCACTCATCCCGTCAATGGAGCAGGCCGTACGTCAGGCAGTCAGGAGTCATCCGAGAGCATCTTGGCGAGAGGGCGTACAAATCGGGATTGAAAGCCAGCAAACTGAGCCGAAGTTCGTTGTTGAACCGATACGGCGTTTTCGTCTAGAGGATTTATGGCAAATCGTCCTCATCGGGATGATCGGTCTGGCTTCAATCCATCTGTTTGTCGGACTTTGGCTAATCTATCCATATCTCACGAAAGGAGGGATGCGTGATGCAATGGTTATCTACCGTTGATGGTTCGTTCGAGCAATACGTCGAACGTTACCGCCCGTATGTGATCGAGATGACGCAATCGTTCTCAGGAAAGGTTGGGCACTTACTTTCGAGTGTCGATCCTTTTCGAGGGGCGGAACTCGCTACACTATTACAAATCGACGCGCTTTATCCGAAGCGGTTTGATGCATGTTCGAGTGGAGAACAACAGATTGTTCGAGTCGCCTACGCCCTGTTAAATCGACCGGACTCCATCGTCCTGATTGAACCATTTCGGCATCTAGACCAATTTCGAAGAGAGCATTTAGAAATGTTGCTCCGCCGTATTTCTGGAATTGGGGTGCAAATCGGTTATACTGAGCGAGCGAAAGAACCTACAGGAGAAGCGACGTTCACGTTCAACGAATCGAAAACGAAACCTTCCATCGATGCAATCGACGTATCTTACCGGCATCCTCTGCAAGCGACTTATGCGATTGATCACGTGACGGTTCAGATGAATGAGCCTGGACTCACAGTTTGTATCGGGACGAACGGGAGTGGGAAGTCAACTTTACTCGAACTATTAGCTAGAAGTAGACGTCCACTTCAGGGGCGAGTGAAAAAGGGAGAACGAGCAGTCTATCTTCCTGCCAATCCAGAAGTGGGTCCGTTCCCACAAGAAGGGAAGCGACGGGTCGCCCAACTTCAATCCGTCCTACACGATCCGTCTAGTGTCCTTTTACTCGATGAACCGACCGTGGATTTGACGAGAGGAGAGCGGGACGCATTCTTTGTTGCGCTTCAACAAAAAGCAAAGTCGGCCCGCGTCATCTGTGCAACACATGACATGGGCCTCATACAGGTTGCGACGGATGTGATTTATCTAGCGAGCGGTCAAGTCGTCTTTCAAGGCGATCGGAACCTTTTTCAAGATCGGAGCACCTTATGGTCACATACGTCTTCGCCATCCTGATCGCGATCGTCGTGCTGTACCGGTTCGAAAAATCTAGAATCCCGATTCAACCACTCGTTCAATTGTTAGCACTTGCGGTCATTGGGCGCTGGCTCTTTATGACGATACCGAATGTTCAACCGACGACGGCCATGATCATGTTGACGGCCTTACTGGTCAGTTTGAACGGGGCCGCCATCCTCGCGCTCTTTGTCCCGATTTTGTCAGGACTATTGCTTGGGATTGGTCCCTTTGTATTTTATCAATTTTTAGGGTGGCTCCTTGTCGTTGTGCTCGTCCGTTTATTTCGACCGATTCTATTGAAATCGACCATCCTCTTCTTACTGCTCGGTTTACTATCAGGTTTTTTATATGGATGGACGACAAACTTGGCGTTCATTGAAGTGGTCGGGACGGATGTCGTGAAGTTATTCTTACTCAGTTTTCCATTTGATCTGGCCCACGGTATTTCGAATGTCGTCTTCTTGGTCATGATTCGTCCGCTATTTGAGCGCATATTCCTTCGTCAACTCGGGTAAATATACAATATTCCTATCATATTGAGTGAGGTGAACGACGGATGAGTGCATATATTAACATTACTGAAGTCGGCATGTTTCTACTCGTAGGGTTGTTGTTTATCTTATTAAACCTTGTTCTTTTAGTGAAACGTTATACGAGGGCACGTTTCGCCATGTTAAGCATTCTAGCGGCAAGTGTATGGCCAGCGCTGATGATTGTTCTATCAGTAGAACAGTTGAGCGTGATGGATCAATTGACCTCGGGTGAATGGTCACTAGATGCTGTGCTTGCGTGGGGAGTCGTCCTCTCGACAGCGCTCATGACAATGATTCCAGCAGGTGTCTTTTTACACCGGCTCGTAAGTGTCTCGCGATTACATTCAGAATCTTAAAAGGAGCGACCGGCGACGGTCGCTCCTTTATTCATGTCGTTGATTCAGCGGCTGACCCGTCTGCTGGTTTTTGGACACGACGCAATACTTCGAGACTGAGAGCACGTGGCATCAACTTGGCCAACCCGACTAGGAGTTGATTCGAGAGACCAGGCACAACCACGCGCTTATTATTCATGACACCTTTATAACCGAAGAAGGCGACGAGGTGAGATGGCATTTTTGAGAAGGACAATTCACTCCCCGCGCGATCAAAGAAATTCGTATCTGTCGGGCCAGGGCAGAGGACACTGACGTGAACACCGCTCCCTTTCACTTCGGCATGCAGCGCCTCGGTAAGTGAGAGGACGTAAGCCTTCGTCGCATAGTAGACGGCCATATACGGACCGGGTTGGAACGCAGCGACGGAAGCGACGTTTAGCACATAACCGTGATTTCGTTCGAGCATACCTGGAAGATAGGCTTTCGTCAGTTCCGTCAATGTGTTGACGTTCAATCGGACTTCGTCCGCCTCCGTCTCAGGATCGAGGTCTGCGAACGCACCAGACGTTCCAAATCCAGCATTGTTAATCAAAAAGTCGACGGTTAATCCCGCCTCTTCAATCATCGAGGTCAATTGATTGGCAGCGTCATGTTTTGCCAAATCAAGCGCGAAGACGTGTACATTGATTCGATATCTCGTTTCAAGGACTTTCTTCAGTTCGTGTAAGCGAGGTTCGTTTCGGGATACGAGAATACAGTCGTACCCGTCTCGTGCGGCGAGTACGGCCAAGTCTAAACCGATGCCCATCGAGGCCCCAGTAATTAAAGCTGTCTTTGACAACGTGATCCACTCCTTTAATGAAAAGTCATACATTGTTACTGAATTCTTCACGAGTTGTTAAAATCCTGCCCCGTTTGCACATTCGATCCTGTGCTAAAGTATAGCAAGAATATGTGATTAGACTCACAAAGTAGGGAGAAGAACAAATATGATGATTCAGCTCGTCACTACGGCGCAAAGCGTCGAACAAGCAGAAGCGTTAATTAAAGCGGGTACGGACCGATTATTTATCGGGAATTCTAGGTTCGGCTTGCGACAAAAGGGAGACTGGACAATCGATGCTGTGAGGGAAGTCACACAGCTTGCCCATCGATACGGAAAAGAAGTGACGGTGGCCGTCAACAATTTGATGCATAACGACCACATTCAAGAATTGCCGGATTATTTACAAATGTTGAAAGCAATCGGCGTCGACGATGTGACAGCCGGGGATCCCGGGGCCATCCGTTTGATCCGTCAAGCGAAAATCCCATATTGGTACGATGCCCAAACGCTTGTCACGTCCGCCAAACAGATTCAGTTCTGGGGGAAACGTGAGGCCATCGGAGCCGTCGTTGCGCGAGAAGTCACTCTCGAGGAATTGGTGTTGATTCAGCAACAAATCGGTCTCCCCGTTGAAGTTCAAGTGTACGGTCCGACGTGTATTCATCATTCGAAGCGACCGCTCATGACGAACTATTTCAATGAACTTGGACGCCCTTCTGAAGAGGCGAAACAACGTGAGTTTTATATGAGTGAGCCAGCAGATGCGGCGAGTCGTTATCCGATTTATGAGGACGAGAACGGCACGCATATTTTCTCTGAAGATTTGACGCTTATGGGTCAGCTACCGACATTAGTCAAAAACGGTCTTCACACATGGAAACTTGATGGCTGGCACGCGGGAGAACAGTTTGTTGAAATCGTTCAGTTGTTTACCGTCGCGCGGGCAAATCTATTAAATGGTCAATTCGACCGAATCGAGATGGAGCACCGCCTCAGAGAGTTACAACCGGAAGCGTTTCGACTTGGAACGGGATTATTGTTACGCAAACCAGAAGAGATCAAGTGAGGGATGAATATGAAACAACGTCCAGAATTATTAGCGCCAGCAGGAAACTTAGAGAAATTGAAGATGGCGATTCATTATGGTGCCGATGCGGTCTATATCGGCGGTCAACAATTCGGGTTACGTTCGCGTGCCGGTAACTTCAGTTATGACGAGATGCGTGAAGGTGTGGCTTTCGCACATGCTCGCGGGGCGAAAGTATATGTCGCTGCAAACATGGTGACGCATGAAGGGGATATCGAAGGAGCTGGTGACTTCTTCCGCACGCTCCGTGATATCGGGATTGACGCAGTGATCGTTTCTGACCCTGCCATGATTGAGACGTGTCTAACAGAAGCGGAGGGCTTACCGGTTCACCTGTCGACACAAGCTTCCGCGACGAACTACGAGACGCTTCGTTTTTGGAAAGAAGAAGGACTCGAGCGGGTTGTTTTGGCTCGTGAAGTATCGATGGATGAGATTGTGCAAATGAAACAGGAAGTCGATGTTGAAATCGAGACGTTTGTCCATGGTGCGATGTGTATCTCATACTCCGGTCGTTGTACGCTGTCGAATCATATGACATTGCGGGATGCCAATCGAGGTGGCTGTGCCCAGTCGTGCCGTTGGAAATATGGCTTCTTTGAAGAGGATGATCTCTTGACGAAAGAGATGGAGACCCGTGATGAAGAGCCGTTCTCGATGAGTTCGGTCGATTTATCGATGGTCCGACATATTCCCGACTTGGTGGACGCTGGAGTCGACAGTTTGAAAGTCGAAGGACGAATGAAATCGATTCATTACGTCGCGACCGTGTGTAACGTGTATCGTCAAGTGATTGACGCATACTGTGAAGATCCTGAGAACTTTGTCTTCGACCCGGCTTGGGAAGAAGAGATTTGGAAAGCGGCACAGCGAGAACTCGCGAGTGGTTTCTATTACGGGATTCCGACCGAGAAAGAACAATTGTTTGGGAAACCACGTTCGATTCCTCAGTACGCATTTGCCGCACGTGTCATCGCATACGACCCGTCGAGCGGGATGGCGACACTCGAACAACGAAATCACTTCTCAATCGGTGAAGAAGTTGAATTTTTCGGACCTGGATTCGTTCGTTTCTCCCAAGTCATCGAAACGATTGAGGATGTTGACGGTCAGCCGATTGAATCCGCCAACCAAGCGATGATGACGATTCGAGTTAAAGTGGAAAAACCCGTCGCGACCGATTACATCATGCGCAAGCGAAAAGGGGTCCCTGCACGCGTCTTCGCTTGACACATCCACCGAGCCAACATAGTCGCCCGAACTGTCTAATCCTGCTACCCTAAGAGATAGAGACGGAGGGATGGAAGGATGAACCAAAATACGGAGCAATTGCGGACAGAGCCCATCGGTCGACTCCTGTTTAAGTTATCGCTACCCGCGATGATCGGGATGCTCGTGACGGCGCTCTACAATATCATTGATACGATTTTTGTCGCTCGTGGCATTGGCGCTTCGGCCGTCGCGGCCATCGGGATTGCGTTTCCTATACAGATGATCTTAATGGCCGTGTCGAGTGCCGTTGGTCTCGGTGGCGCCTCCATCAGTTCTAGGAAGTTAGGGAGAGGTGACGATGCCGGTGCGGCTGTCACATTTTTGAACGTGCTCGTCCTCGTCGGATTGTTTGCTGCACTCGCGGTGAGTTCCGCTTTCTTTATGTTGGATGAGATTTTAATGGTCTTCGGGGCGACGTCCGAAATCATGGAGCTCAGTCGACAGTACTTATCGGTTGTCTTGATCAGTTCACCATTCTTTATGTTCACGCTTGCTTCGAGTGCGATGGTTCGTGCCGAAGGTCAGGCACCGTATCAAATGAAGGTCATGTTGACGACCGTTCTCGTCAACCTCGTGACGACGCCACTGTTCATCTTCACGTTCGACTGGGGCATGTACGGTGCAGCGACTTCGACGGCACTCGCTCAAGTCATCGGTTCCATTTTGATGCTTCGATTCTTCTTCGCCCGAAAACCAAAAACGGAACTGCGCTTCAAATGGCGACAGTTCCGGATACGATTCGATGAGATGAAAGAGATTATGGCAATCGGTTCCTCTTCATTCATCATGATGGTGTCCCAATCCATCTTGTTCGTTGGCGTCAACGTGATGCTCGGAACGTATGGTGGGACAGAGGAGTTGGCGATTTTCGCCATTATCAATAAGTTCATGGCGCTCGTCGGCATGCCGATCATGGGAATTGTCCAAGGGATGCAACCGATTGTCGGATATAACTATGGTGCCGAACGGTATGATCGTATGCGTGAGACCATATGGACAGCGATGCGGGCAGGGATTGCAATCGCTGTGATCATCTGGCTCATCTTGCAGGTATTCCCGAATACGTTGATGGGTTGGTTCTCGACGGACGAGGCATTGATTGCGGGAGGCGTGACGGCGATTCACATCTTGTTCGCCGTCTCGTTTTTACCGAGTGTTCAAATGCTCGTCAACGGGATTTACCAGTCACTCGGGAAAGCGCGAGTCGCCATGTTCTTGTCCCTTTCACGTCAGACGCTCTATACGATTCCGCTCGTCTTTATACTTCCGTCGTTCTTCGGAGTGTTCGGGGTCTGGTTGGCGTTTCCGATTGCCGATGCGATGACGTTTTTGACAGCGGTCGCCTTGGCGTTCTGGGACCGAAAATTATTGTTCCGTCCTTCAGAAGAAGATCAAGAAGCGCATGATGTAAATCCGAAAGCGACAAACTTATAATCAAACGTCCGCTCGTGTCGAGCGGGCGTCTTCTTTTAGGAACAAGTAAATCCCGCCAAGCAAGACGATGGCGCCGAGCCACTGGAACGGACCGAGTCGCTCACCGAAAAAGGCGTACCCGAATAGCATTCCCCATAAGGCCTCTCCGAGGATGGTAATACTGACGACGGTCGCACTGACCCGAGCGAGTGCATAATTGAACAGGTTATGCCCTAATATCGTCGGGAAAAAGGCAAGGGCGAGGAAATACCACCAGTTGACCGTTTCAAAGTCGGTGAACGTCGTCCCGCGTACGAGGAGCATGAAGCAAAGGACGACCGTTGCGACGAGATAGACGCTAAACGAGTACGTATTCGTGTTCATCGATGTCCGGACATGTTGACCGACAAGCCAATACCCTGCAATGAGGAGGGCGGCAATCAGAGCGAGCAGGTCACCCAATAGTGCTTCTCGTCCGAGCTGAATGTCACCTGCAGCGACAAGCATCCCACCGAGGACGGCGACGAGCGCGTATGCCAATCCTTTTCGCGTCGGGTTCCTTTTAAAGATCAAGGTGTTTCCAATTAAGACGAAAATCGGGCTCGATGTGACAAAAAGGGTGGAGCTGGCGACTGTCGTATAATCGAGTGATAAAAACCAGAGCCAAAAGTGAAACGCGAGCAGCGTCCCGCTAAGTAACAAAGCATATCGTGTCATCAGTCGCGTTGTGATGAGTGATTTGAAATCGACGAATGGGAGTAGCATGAGACATGTGATCAGCATGCGGTAAAACGCAGCTGTCTCGGCTGGAGCAGACGTCCATTTGACGAACAAGACGCTCGTCGACAAGAAAAAAACGGCAGCGAACAAAATGAGGTAAGACATGACGACACTCCTTCACATATGTATGTTCTCTGTTAATCATATCGGAAAACAGCCGTGTGGCAAGATATGATTCATGGAATACAAACAAATGCTCCCCTCTCGATATGTCCATCCTCGACTTGGTATAGTAAAATACATAGAAGAAGCAATCCCACCACGTACGTCTTGCCACGAAACTGAAGGCAAAGTAAGGAGTTCTTATGAGACTAATCATCGCGGAAAAGCCATCGCAAGCTCAAAAGTTGGCGGCTCCCTACCCATCTAAAAAAAGAAAAGATGAGATTGAAATCTCACCATGTTCACGTTTCCCGGAAGGAGCAATCGTCGTCTGGGCGGTCGGTCACCTGTGCGAACTGCAGGAGCCTTCACACTATCGTCCTGAATGGAAGTCTTGGAAATACGAGGCACTTCCGATTGTTCCGGAACGGTTCGATTATCGAATCTCGAAAGGAAAATCAAAGCCGTTTTATGCCATCAAGAAATGGCTACATGACCGCTCCATCACCGATGTGATTATCGCTTCGGATGCCGAGCGGGAAGGGGAGGCGATTGTTCGATTAATTCTTCGGCTCGCCGGAAACAAAAAACCGTTAGCGCGACTATGGATTTCGAGTCTGACGGAGCAAGCGGTCGACCGTGGATTCTCTCAACTGTTACCGGGTGAGCAAACAGTCCCTTATTATCATGAGGCGATGAGTCGCGCATGTGCCGACTGGCTCGTTGGCATGAACGCTTCCCGTGCATACACGACCTTGTTGAAAACAATCGGGATCGAGGACGTGTTCTCGCTCGGTCGTGTCCAGACTCCGACACTCGCCTTGATTGTCAATCGCGAACGAGAAATCAAGCAGTTCGTGCCAGAACCGTACTTTGAAGTCGAGGCGACACTTGCAAAAGGTCGGGGCACGTTCAAAGCGAAATATACACTTGGAAAGACGACGAAGCTCAAAACACGTGAGGAAGCAGATGCGGTTGTGAAGCGAGCTTCTGGCACCGCAACAGTCAAAACAATCGATAAAGAAGAAAAGATGGAGCAACCTCCGTTTTGGTTCAGTTTATCCGGGCTTCAGGCAGAAGCAGGGAAACGATTCGGTTTCGGGGCGAAAAAGACGCTCGATATCGCTCAAAAGCTATACACGAAAGGGTGGATCAGTTACCCGCGGACGGATTCTGGCTTTGTCACCCCAGATGAAGCGACGCTATTCCCTCAGACGAAGGCGAGATTGCTGAAGTCAGCCGCTTATGAAGGTCTTCGCGACGTTTTAACCGAGGATCCGTCAAAAAATCGTCGATACGTCAATGCGAAAAAGGTCAGTGATCACTACGCAATCATTCCGACCGAAGCTTGCGGTGACGTCACACGTCTCGGCGGAGATGAGGCAAAGCTGTACGATTTGATCAACCGACGTTTTCTCGCGGCATTTGCACCTGCGGCGAAGCTCGAGAAGACAACAGTTGATTTGATTGATGGAAACGACCTATATCGGGCAAAAGGTACCGTCGTCGTGAGTCCAGGTTATCGTCAAGTCGTCGAGATGAAATCAAAAGACGTCGAGCTTCCTGCATTGACAATCGGCGAAGAATTGAAAGAGAAGAAAGTTGAAGTGTTGTCAAAACAGACGGAGCCACCGAAGCGGTATACGGAAGGTTCACTGATCATGGCGATGAAAGTCGCAGGAAAACAGCTCGATGACGAAGAGCTGATTCATATCATGAAAGAAGTCGAAGGTCTTGGCACCGAGGCGACACGCGCTAACATTATCGATGGATTGAAAAAGCGCGGTTATGTTCAACTTCAGAAAAAAGAGCTCGTTCCGACAGACAAAGGACGTCTCTTGATTGATGTGCTTGGAGACAGTATTTTAGCATCGCCTGTCATGACGGCGAAGTGGGAGAAACGCCTTCACGAAATCGGCCAAGCATCGGCATCTGCCGCTGAGTTCATAGAACAAGCGAAAAAGATGTCGATTCATTTGGTTGAAGAGGCGAAGTCGCGAGTTGAGGCAGCAAACCCGGAAGGTTATACGATTGAGGCGAAGCGTTACGGGAAAAAAGGAGCGACTCGACCGAAACCCTCGTTTGGAGTCTGTCCGAATTGTGGCAAAGCCCTCGTCGAGCATCCGAAGTTCATCGGTTGTAGTGGTTATCGGGAAGGATGTCGGTTCACCGTCTCCAAACAAGTACTTGGTGTCGGACTTGTCAAAGATGAGTTGAAGCAAATGATCAACGGAGGTCAATCGAACGTACATACGTTCAAAAAAGGCGAGAAGACGTTCAATGCTTCTTTATATCTTGAAAAAGGGACGCTCCGATTCGAATTCAAATAAAAGAAGGGTCGCGTTTTAAAGCGGCCCTTCTGTCTTGTCAGTCTTCTCTCTTTTCTGGTCGTCCTCGATGCGACGATTGATTTCGTCATAGTCTAGAACGATGTCGTCTTTATTATCTTTATAAGCGTACCCTTTTTGGATGACGACGATGGACGCAATCAGGACGAGTAAAATAATCAAACCGCTGACGGCAAATATCCAGGCCATAAGAACCCCTCACTTTCTCTCTTCAGTATGCCAAATAGTGAGTCGATTCTTCAACTGGAACGAACAGACGGTAATTTCGTGTGACATTGAAAAGATATGGTACAATACGATGTAGAACACTAAGTAGAGAAGGAAGGGATAGTCATGGCGATTTTGATTGTGGACGACGAACCGGTCAATACGCTCGTTCTCGAGCAACTGCTTCACCAGCACGACTATGAGACGATATCGGTCTCGAGCGGAGAAGAAGCGCTCGATTTATTGATGGCCCCACAAGCCGCATCGCTGTATGATCTCGTCCTGTTGGATGTCGAGATGCCCGGGATTTCTGGAATCGAGACATGTAAACGAATTCGACAGATGGCTGATTACGAAGAAATGCCAGTCATCATGGTGTCGGGTCGTACAGATGAAAAGCAGATTGCTGAAGGACTAGATGCAGGAGCGTCAGACTATACGACGAAACCGATCAAGGTGACGGAGTTGCTCGCACGTATCCGCTCTGCTCTTCGCTATAAAGCGGCCGTCGATGAACGGAAAATCTATGAGGCCCGTCTCCAATACGATTTGGATCTTGCGCAAAAAATCCAACAAAGTGCGCTCACGCCACCAATCAGTAATGAAGAGATTGACGTGCGCGCTCTCTATCTTCCATCAAAAAAATTAGCGGGGGATATGTATGCGTGGTTCCAGGTCGCACCGGACCGGTATGGTGTCATCATCTTTGATGTCATGGGTCATGGGGTCTCTTCGGCACTCATTACGATGGGTATTCGCTCGATTCTTCCGGGACTTGTTGGAAATGTTCAGTATCCGGTGGACGTGATGACCGAGTTGAATCGTCAAATGACGTTCTTATTCTCGGGTGACGATATGCACAGTTACTTTACAGCGGTGTATTGCTATATCGATACAACGAAGCGTCGAATTGAGTATGTGAATGCAGGGCATCCTCCAGTCATTGTGACGTCAGAAGAAGGCAATTGTCGTCTTGAGACGACGGGAGTACCTGTTGGCATGTTCGAAGAGCCAAATTATGAGTCTAAAGAAGTTGATATTGCTCCGGGTATGACACTTCACATGTACACGGATGGACTCATGGAATGTTACAGCAAAGATATTGACGATGGGATTCGCTGGCTTGAGAAGGATGTCTCCACGTACGGTCTCGACTATAGTCGTCACGTTGCAGAGCAACTCGTCCCGAAAATTGAAATTGAGGATGACCTTTGTCTCGTCACGGTCAAGATCACATAACAAAGAGCCTGACGTATGATGCGTCAGGCTCTTGTGCGTTTAGAAATATCGTTTTCGCCATAAGATATAAAAGGCAAGACCAGAAAATCCAATCATCATAGTAATCGCCATGATGAATCCGAACGGCTGTCCTTCCCATGGAACTTGGACGTTCATCCCAAAGATTCCAGAAATCATCGTTGGAATACTGAGTACAATCGTAATCGACGCCAAGAACTTCATGACGAAGTTGACGTTGTTCGAAATGATTGATCCGAATGCTTCCATCTTAATGCTGATGATATCATTATAAATTGACGCCATTTCCATGGCCTGGCGGTGTTCGACGAAAACATCTTCTAATAGTTCTTCGTCCTCTTCATGTTTCTCCAAACTTGGTGTCTTGACGATCCGGTCTAAGACACTATCGTTCGCTTTCAAAGAGGTCATGAAGTAGACGAGGGATTTTTGCAGGTTCATCAATTGAAAGATCTCTTGATTTCGCATCGAACGTTGTAGTTCCTGTTCAAGCTCGTCCATTCTCCGGTCGATTTGTCGCAAGAAGCGTAAGTACGTCATACTCACCCGATGTAAAATCTGAAAGACGAAACGACTTCGATAATTCGTCCGGAACAGTCGTGCTTTGCCGTTTGCGAATAAGTTCAAGACGTCAAGCTCACGTGAGCAGACGGTGATGAAATGTCGTCCAGTCACGATGATACCGAGCGGGATTGTATTGTAAGTTCGCCCCGTATCATCTTCCTCCACGTACGGGACGTCAATGATCATGAGAAGTCCCTCATCATCTTTTTCAAAACGTGGTTTTTCCTCAATATCAAGTGGGTCATATACAAAGTCTTCTGGAATGCCGGACGCCTCGATGACTTGATCGGCCTCATCTTTTGTCGGATTCACGAGTTGAATCCAGCTTCCTTTATCAAAGTCTTCGATTTCATCCACATGGCCTGATGCGTCAGTACGGTAAATCGTCAGCATGCATCTTCCTCCTACCTTAACTCAATCTTATTATAGGTAGCGAAAATGAAGAGTGCAATCCAAAGCAGGAGATTTTTTGTTTTCTCTAGAAAACATGTTAAAGTGAGAGGGAACGGTTGGATAATCGTTTATTGAGGAGGGGTTATATTGACAAAAATGCCCGAAGACGCTCTGTTCAATGAAGATAAATTAGCGGAGCTCCACCAAATCGCAAATGGAAATATGGATTTTTTAAATAAAATTGCTACCACATATATTAAGCAGTTCGAAGAAAAATACCCTGAATTGCAAGCAGCTGTCGAGTCGAATGACTATTCACGGGTCGAACAACTCGCCCATTTATTAAAAGGGGCGTCCTATTCGGTCGGCTTGGAACAGACAGCGCTTCTTTTTCATGACCTTGAAGTGGCAGGCGAGAATGCACATCTTGAAGGTGCAAATGAAACGCTTGCGACAATCGAGTCGCATAGTCAGCGCTTTTTAGTTGAATGGAACAATCATTTTGAGCAGTTGACATAAAAAAGTTTGCGACCGTGAAGTCGCAAACTTTTTTGTTATCCTACAAATTCGTCGAGTGTCGCAATCAAAATGCCGATCTCGGGTTTCGTGATTTGAGCGTTCGCCCCGACGGCCTCACCCTTATGCTTCAAGTCGTCTGAGATGAGCGACGAGAAGATGATGATTGGGAGGGACGCGTAACGGTCCATCTCTCGAAGACGCTTTGTTAAATGGAGTCCATCCATTTGTGGCATCTCGATGTCCGTGATGAGAAGGTCGCACTCTACGCCATCTTGTTCGAACGCATCAAGCGCCTCTTTCCCATTGTTGAAGACGGTCGTATTGAAGTATCCGGCATCATCCAATGTATCGAGGATGAGCGTTCGGAGCATTTCAGAGTCTTCAGCAATCCAAATGTTTTTGTTTGAGCGTTCACGAGCACCGAGACGTTTGACCGATTCGCGGGCCATGATGTCTTTACGTGAAAGCTCGAGTGCGATTCGTTCATAATCAAGTAAGATGATCATTTGATCACCTGTTTTGACGACACCATTCGTGATGCCTTGGACGCCACGTGCAAGATCGGAAGGCGTATCAATCTGCTCCCATGAGATGCGTTTGATTTCCGTCACCTGGTCGACACGAAGAACTGATTTTTCCCCGTTAAACTCACAGACAATCAATCGATCGTCACTTCCGACCTCACGCGGATGATTAATGACCATCGGAAGGTCGATGACGGTCATGACTTCGCCCCGTAATTCAATCAGTCCCATAATTGCCTCTGGTGTACCCGGAAGAGGTGTCAATGGAAGCATCGTGATGATTTCACGTACTTTCATGACGTTGATACCGAATAAAAACGGTCCAGCTTGGAAGATGACGATTTCAAGTTCGTTCGTTCCAGCCTCTAGTAAAATATTATGATCAGTGCTCAATGGTTGTCCCTCCTATTTCACGTACTCTCTCCTTTACTATCGGTTTCAGATCATCAAATCTATAGTGAAAAGTTGTTGAACTCTCGTCAGAATTCACAAAAAGTTTCATAGTAACCGTTTACATCTCATAAACTGAATCGTTATAGTTGTCCAATGCAAAAAAATCTGCATACAATGGGGTTGGCAACGAGATATTACAGCTTACTCAGGAGGCAGATAGAGATGATGAGTATGAACACATATCCATATTTATTGAATGGTCAATGGCAGGAATCATCAAGTCAGGAAACGATTGAACTCGTTTCACCATATAAAGACGAAGTCGTAGGTCGCGTTCAGGCGATGTCACGCGACGAAGTAGATGCAGCCATCCATGGCGCAAAACGTGCACAACAAGAATGGGCGGCGCTTCCGGTCAACAAGCGCGCTGAATTGTTGTATGCATGGGCAGAGAAACTCGAAGAACGCGTCGATGAGATCGGTCAAATCATCATGCAAGAAGTCGGAAAAAACTTGAACGATGCGAAAAAAGAAGTCGTTCGTACAGCTGAAATCATCCGTTACACGGCGGAAGAAGGTATTCGTTTCAATGGTGGATTCATGCAAGGTGATTCGTTCCCTGGTGGTTCGAAAAACAAGATGGCCATCATCAAGAAAGAGGCGCTCGGTGTCGTGCTCGCGATTTCACCGTTCAACTACCCGGTCAACTTGGCAGCGGCAAAAATTGCGCCAGCTCTCGTCACGGGGAATGCGGTCGTCTTCAAACCGGCGACACAAGGTGCGATCAGCGGAATCAAGATGGTCGAAGCCCTTCATGATGCAGGACTTCCGAAAGGTCTCTTGAACCTCGTGACAGGACGCGGTTCGGTCATCGGGGACTACTTGACGTCTCACCCAGGAATCGACATGATCACATTCACAGGTGGAACAGGTACAGGTCAACACTTGTCACAACAAGCGTCAATGGTACCGGTCGTGCTCGAACTCGGTGGGAAAGATCCGGCACTCGTCCTTGAGGATGCGGATTTGACACTTGCGGCAGATCAAATTGTCAGTGGTGCATTCTCGTACTCAGGTCAACGTTGTACAGCCATCAAACGCGTCTTCGTCCTCGAAGACCAAGCGGATGAGCTCGTTGGCATGTTGAAAGAACGCGTCGCGAAACTCTCGGTCGGTTCGCCTGAAGAGAACAGCTTCATCGTTCCTTTAGTTGATGCGAAAACGACAGATTACGTTCAAGGTTTGATTGACGATGCGGTCAACAAAAAGGCGACGGTCGTTCATGGAAATGAGCGTGAAGGAAACCTCATTTATCCGACATTGCTCGATCATGTGACGACAGACATGCGTGTCGCATGGGAAGAACCGTTCGGACCAGTCCTTCCTGTCATTCGCGTGAAATCACTCGAAGAGATGATTGAACTCACGAACGAATCTGAGTTCGGTCTTCAAGCGAGTGTCTTCACACAAAATGTGAATAGCGCCTTTACAGTCGCTGACAAGTTAGAAGTCGGTACGGTCCAAGTAAACGGACGTACGGAACGTGGTCCAGACCACTTCCCATTCATCGGCGTGAAACAATCGGGACTTGGCGTTCAAGGAATCGGGCGTAGCCTCGAGACGATGACACGCGATAAAGTGACGGTTATCAACTTATAATATTCACCATTCGTGAGGGGGAGATGTCCCCCTCTTTTTTGTTTGATTGAAAACGCATCTTTCAGACGGGTATAATGGAGAAAGACAGGAAGAAGGGGTGGTGATGACGTGGCGGACTGGATTTCAAGCCAACTGGCAAGACTCGATATTCCGACACCGTTCGAAGTTGGAAACGTGAACGTATATATCGTTGAACATATGAATCGCTTTTTTATGGTCGACTGTGGACCAGATACGGAAGAAGCGTGGACTTCATTGAATCGGCAACTTGATGAGCTTGAACTATCGTTGTCTGACATCGACTTTTTATTTTTGACGCATCATCATGCCGACCATGCGGGGCAGGCGTGGCGACTTCGTGATGCATCGATTCCGGTGTATGGGCACGAGAAGCTCGTTCGATACTTAGAACAAACCCCGAATTTTCTAAAAAGGGGCAACCACTTTTTACATGAACTAGCCCTCTCATTTGGAGCACCGGCACCACTCGTGGAAAAATTGCCAGACTATCGGGAAGCGTTACGTTGGATTGGGCCGACGACCGTCACCATGACTTTCAGTGACGGACAAACTGTGACACCGGACGGGGCGTGGCAGACGATTCATTTGCCGGGACATGCGAGTGACCAGCTCGGATTGATCGGTCCTGGCGGCGTTTTGATTGCGGGAGATCACTTGATTGATAAGGTCGAACCAAATCCACTCATTGAACAACCGTATGAGGATGAAGGGTTTGCCTCACCGGTTATTCTCTACATCGATTCACTTAAAAAGTTGCGTGGAATCGATTTGAAACTTGTCGTCAGTGGACACGGTGAACCGATTCATCATCCGAACGATTTGATTGAGAGTCGAATCCGACAACGGTATGAACGCAGTGAACAATTGCTTGCTGAATGGGAAGATGGACTCAGTGTCTTTGATTGGTCGATGAAATTATATGGGAGAAAGATGCGAAGTGGTATGCCACTCGTCTTTAGCGAGGTGTTCGCACGACTCAGTTTACTCGAAGAGCGTGGCGACATCGAGAGACGCCGGGATGACCAAAAATGGATTTATACAAAGAAAGAAGCGATGTCATGAAACGGGTAGTCATTACAGGTGCGTCAAGCGGACTCGGTGCCGCATTGGCGCATTCTTTTTATGAAAAAGGATATAGCGTGTTATTGATCGGAAGAAATGAAGAACGTTTGAAAACAATTGCGACCACGTGTGAGGGAGAATGGATGCGCGCGGACGTCACGAAGGCGGATGCTCTTGTCGATGATGTGATCGAGCGATTTGGGAAGTTTGACATTTGGGTCAATAATGCAGGAATGGCTGAATTTGATTTCGTGACCGATCAATCGACTGATGTGATGGAAGAGACGATGCATGTGAATGCCGTCGCTCCGATGTTGCTGTCGAGAAACGCTGCCAGAGTGTTAGGACGTGGAGGTGTCATCATTAACATTTGTTCGCAAGCTGCAAAAGTTCCGACACCGAAATCAGCCGTGTACGCAGGATCGAAGGCGGCACTTCTTCAGTTCTCGAACGCCCTTCGACTCGAGTTGAAGCCACGTGGCGTCCATGTCATGACTGTCAATCCGGGACCGATTGCCACGCCGTTCTTTGATCGGGCCGACAAGAGTGGTACATATGCTCAAAGCGTTAAAGGAATCATGCTTGACCCGAAACGGTTGGCCGACGTGATTGTCAAAGGAACTATTACACGCAAACGCGAAATCAATGCACCGTGGTGGATGAACATCGGGGCGAATGTGTACGCAATCTGCCCAAGTATGTTCGAAATGCTCGCAAAACGGGGATTTGAGAAAAAGTAAAAAGGGGGAGAACGATGAAGAAATGGAGAGTATTGCTCGTAACGTTTATGCTCACATTCGTTGCAGCATGTGGGAATGAAGAGGCAGTTGAGTTTTCGGACTCATTTGAAGCTGCGGCTGAGTCAGCGGAAGGGTCGACCGTCAACTTATATATGTGGGGTGGGGACGAAGGAATCAATAGCTATATTGATGACTATGTGGCACCCCGGCTTAAGGAATCTTACGATGTCGAATTAAATCGTGTCGCGATGGATACGGCAGAATTCGTACGTCAGCTATCGCTCGACAAAAAAGCGGACAGACAGGTCGGAACAATCGACGTCGTCTGGATTAACGGCGATAATTTCCGAAATGCGAAAGAAGCAGGACTCCTTCGGGATGGACTGATGGAGCGTGTCCCAAACGCAACATTATTAAATGAAACGGCTCAACAATCAGATGCCGGTACACCGACAGATGACTTGGAACTCGCTTGGGGAAATGTACAGTTTATCTTGCATTATGATGCAGCGAAAGTAGACAATCCTCCTGAATCGTTTGAGGAATTACGTCGCTGGACCGAAGACAATCCAGGTCGTTTCACGTATCCTGAAGTCACAGATTTCACCGGAAATGCTTTTGTCCGCCATCTTTTATTTGAGCGCTACGGTGACGAATTGAACAAAAATGCGAACGTTGAAGAGTCGTTCTGGGATGATTTGAAAGCGTGGTCCCCGAATTTATGGAAAGAAGGACAGACGTATCCGAAGACGCTTGAACAACTCGATCAACTCTATGCATCTGGTGAAGTGTGGATGACGATGGGCTTCAATGAACGTCGAGCCGAAGCGGAAGTGAAAGAAGGCATTTTCCCGAAAGAGACACGTGCACTTCTCTTAGGTCACTCGATTGCCTCGACGCACTTCTTGGCCATCCCCTTCAATGCACCAAATCCAGATGGGGCGCTCGTCCTCATTCAAGAACTGTTATCGCCTGAAGCTCAGCTCGTGAAACAAGGTCCTGATTACTGGGGAGATGGGACATCACTCGATTTGACAAAACTTGATGCAAACGACCAACAAGCCTTCGAAGAGCTAGGAGACGGCGTGACGTATCCGAATCCGGAACAGTTGCTCGAACGCTCGATTCCAGATTACGGGCCGAACATCATTGATGTCGTACGCGAGGAGTGGCCGCGTGTTGCGAAGTAGTGTCGCATTAACGATTCTCGTATCTTTTTTGCCGCTCGCTGCCCTCCTTTTTCTAGGAATGGAGGCACTCGGGACGGATTGGGGCGCACTGTTGACGGACGAAACGTGGCGAGATAGTTTGTTCACGACGCTTTATGTCGTCAGTGTGTCAACCATCCTATCACTCTTCTTCGGAACGTGGGTTGCACGAACGGTTGTAAAACAAAGATGGCGATTCACATCGACTGTCTTGAAAATCCCAATGTTCGTCCCACACATCGCAGCGGCGTATTTGTTTTGGCTATTATTTAGTGGGTCCAATGGTTTTTGGGGGATTGAGTCGAACGAGCGAGATTATGTGACGGTCATCCTGACATACATATGGAAGGAGACACCGTTTGTCTTCTTAATGATGATTGGAACGTACGAACAATTGAATCGGGGTTACGTAGAAACGGCGAAAACGCTGCAACTTTCTCCCTATGCACAGTTCAAACATGCAGAGTTCCCGTTCTTGATTAAACCGTTGCTCGACTCGACCTGGATTTTAATTGCTTTTATTTCATTTGCGTATGAGGTTCCGGCACTGCTCGGTGTGACCTATCCGAAACTAATCGGTGTCCTCGCATACGAACGACTCTCTACGGGACTCTATTTGGAGGCGACAGAACCGTATGCCGTCGCCCTTATTTGGACATGTTTTGTCGGATTCGGTGTATGTGTGTCTTACGTGATGACCGCATCCGTTCGACGACGGATTGAACGGGGGGTAAGGCGATGATTCGTCAAGGATTCATCCTACTTATTGCGTTACTCCCGTTCGTCAGTTTATTTTTAGTCGCTCCGTCAATGGAAATCGGGAATGTTGAGTCTATTGTTCATACGGTTGGATTAACTATTATTCTATCTGGCATCAATGTGTGGCTCGCAACGACATTTGCCTGGTGGCTCTTATGGACAGAATCAAGATGGAAAAGTGTCATAGAATGGCTCGTGTTTTTACCGTTGTTCATTCCGATGCTTGCCACACTGTTTGGGCTTTATCTGATCTTAGCTGAAGTTGGGCTAATCGGGACTTATATCGGAGTCATAATCGCCTTGCTCGTCGTGACGATTCCATATTCAATCCGTCTCGCTTATAACGGAATGGCGGTCATCGGTCGTCCACTTTTAGAACAGGCCCGACTATTGCCAATGAGTCGACGAGTCGTCTATGTACTGTATCCTCTCTTCTCTAGAACGATGCGAACTATCGCGTTATTCACGACCGTCATTTTACTCAGTCAATTCGCACTCATTCAGCTGATTGGTGCAGGATTGATCCCGACGGTGACGACAGAATTGTATCAATCTTACGCGGGAAACAATAGGAGTCTCGCGCTCTCGAACACATGGATGCTCATTTTATTCCCCGTAGTCATCTATTTTTTGCTTTCCGGATGGAATCGGTGGATGGTGCGTATGCTGAAAGGACGTCTACAATGAGTTTGAATGTACACGATTTACGTAAACAATTTGGATCAAGACACATATTGGATGGTGTTCATTTTAAGGTTGCACCTCATGACATTCATGCAATCGTCGGGGTGAGCGGCTCAGGGAAATCAACAATTCTCCGAATCATCGCAGGTCTCGAGACGGCTGATGGAGGTGATGTATGGTGGAATCATCGCTCCTTAAACAACATTCCTGCCCATAAACGTCGCGTTACGATGCTATCGCAGACTGCATTGTTATTCCCACATCTGACGGTAGGGGAGAACGTCACACTCGCGACACGTGGGCGTTCACGTAAACAAGCAGAACATTGGTTACAAGTCGTTCGCCTCGCTGACCGGTACGATGCTGAAATACACGAACTATCTGGTGGCGAACAGCAACGCGTGAGCCTTGCCCGGGCTCTAGCAGCAGAACCGGAACTTCTGTTATTAGATGAACCGTTCACAAACCTTGACCCGAAGCTAAAACTTGATTTGCAACGTTTCATCCGTGACTTAGTCAAAGAGCTCGGCCTCACGGCAGTATTGGTCACCCATGACCGAGAAGAGGCGATGCTCATGGCAGATCGAGTGACACTGCTTGAAGCTGGCAAGGTGACGCAGACAGGGACCGTAGAGGAATTGTATGACTCCGCACCTGGATTCGGAGATTTTGTCATGCTCGATGGTGAACTTCGACCATTGACCGAGGTGGAAATATCCGAAACGATTGGTGAACCGGTGCAACTGATGAAGAAAATTTATCGGTTCGGTCAGTGCTTTGGAGAATATCATTTCGAGGATGAGAGGTCGGTCATGTTACCGACGCATGAATGGTTTCAAATCGGAATGACATATCGAATCAAACGAAAGGAGGAATACCATGCTTGATACGTACGGGAGTCGTTACGTCCAACCTGTCATTGAACGGGGGGCGAATCGACTGCTCAAATGGAACTTCACACCGAATGAAGTAACCATTTTAGGCGGAATCATAGGGGTTTCGACAGGAATCTTTATTTATAATGACATGCACTGGACGGCCGTTATCTTATTGTGGCTATCTGGTTTGTTTGATGTCTTGGATGGAACGATGGCACGAAAATCCAAAACGACTGGTTTTGGAACGGTGCTCGACCTCGTCTTGGACCGGTTCGTCGAATTGTCGGTCGTGATTGCCCTCGCACTTCGCTATCCGGAATACATGCCAATCTTTCTCATATTGATTGGATCATTTGTCATTGCGATGACGCTATTTTTGGCTGTCGGTGCAAGTAGTTCAAGGCGATCAGAGAAGACATTTTATTATCAGCCTGGAATCATTGAACGAACGGAATGCTTCATCTTGTTCACATTGATGATTCTCTTCCCGAACTGGGTCGGTGTGATTGCGCTCATCTTTTTAGTACTTGAAGTGATGACAATCACGCAACGATTCATCGAGGCGCGGAGAATTTTGCGATGAAACCAGTATTGGTTTTGGCAGGACTCGGTCACGGTCAGCTTGAAATTTTGGACCGTCTTGATGAGATTCGAGAGCATTACGAAGTTCAATTCATCGGAGGACGTCAGACGGTGTATACAGGTGCCTTCCCACAAGTGATTGCCGGGCTCATGAACTCCGCGACAGTCCAATTGCCACGACTTGAGCCGGTCGCAGAACGGGTTATCTCAATTGACCCTCATCAGCAAACCGTTCAAACGGAACAGGGCTTGTTTCACTACGATCAACTTGTGCTGGCGACTGGTGCAAAGAGTAGAGGCATTGGGACACCGCTTAAACCGATGTCACAAGCTTTACTTGACCGTATCGATTCGAGTCCGGTAGTGACGATTGTCGGTGGGGGCAAGGCCGGTGTAGAATTGGCGTTTATATGCGCTCGGACGAAAAATGTGACGCTGTATGCAAAAAAGATTTTGCCAGACGTGCCGCTCCATAGACAGAAACAAATTGAACGTCTTTTAGTCAAATCAGGCATTATGGTCGTGAAACAACAGTTTCAAGATGACGCATCGGAGGGGCTTCTGCTAGATGCGACGGGCGTTGTTTCCGTAGAATGGTGGGCTGAATCCGGGCTTGCAAAACCTGACAGATTTATAGCGACGGATGAATATTTACGTCATCATCAGTTTACGAATATATATATAACAGGAGATATGGCATCCTGCTTAAATGGAGGCGTCGATGCCGTCAGATCGGGGCGCTTTGTCGCCAAGCGCTTACTCGGTGAGACGAGTCAACCATTTCGAAGACGTCAATCGATGAATATACTATTGACGACACCAGGTCGTGCCTTGCTGACATTTGGACAGTTCACGTGGCATGGACGACTTCCGTATTACGTGAAGCGTTTCATTGACTCGCGATATGTTCGGCACTACAAGTAGTCGGATGTCTAAATCTTCATTCGCTCGGCAAATAGCCAATCACTTCATTCGATTCTGATTCAACGAGCACTTGTGAAATCTCGATCGTGCGCTGTGAATCAGAAGGAAACGTGACGAGCCAGGCGCGTGTTCCTTCGAAGCGTGAATCAATTAATTCAAAACGATCGTCGACTGTGATGGATTGAATCGTGGCCTGTTTGCCATCTTCGTCGGTTGGTAGCCAATCCATATTGTTTATATATTCAATTGCATGATTTATGATGACTTTCTCATCATCCGGTGGTATAGGTGATGAGGTGGATGATTGTGTACAGCCGACTAACATGAAGATAGAGAAACAAAGTGCAGTAAAAAGGCGAGCTCGAATCATGATCATTCTCCTTTCCTGTTTGGTTATTTCTTACAGTATAGACGAAGATGACATAAGCGTGTACAAAAAAATCCTGCAGCCGATAGGTCTGCAGGAATCAGGTTATGCTTGAATCGTATCGAGGAATGAACGAATTTGCATCTCCGTCTTGGCGTTTGCCGAGTGGAGGTGTTCTTGTTTTACCCCGTCTTTATAATAGAGAAGTGAAGGGATGCCGCGAACTTCTTGAGCATCAGATAATTCTGGTAGTTCGTCGCGGTCGACGACATGCCAGTTAAACTGTGGATAGTCTTTGACGAGCTCGTCGACATACATGTCGAGACGTTTGCAGTCCGGGCACCATGACGTGGTGAAGACTACCATTCCATGATCTTTTGTGGCTTCGTCAAATTGTTGTGATGAATGAATCGGTTGCATAGACAACTCTCCTTTCTTCTATCTATTTTGTCGGGTTTTAAACGAGTCGTCAACAGATTGGCATTCTCGAATTCATTGAAGAATGTGATACACTTATAAAAATAGCATGATAAGGAAAAGGTGATGGATATGGCGTTACGTCACGCATTGCTCGGGTTATTGACCCATCAGCCTGCGACCGGGTATGCCCTGAACGCGACGTTCAAGGCGCAGATGATTCATTTTTGGAACGCACACCATACACAGATTTATCGGGAACTGTTAAAGATGGAAGAAGATGATCTCGTCTCAGCGGAGCATATTTCGCAACAGGAGTTGCCAGATAAGAAAATCTACTCGATCACGGACCAAGGACGTGAGGAGTTGATCAACTGGCTACGTCAACCGACATCGTTTCAACCAAAAATGAAAGATGAGAACCTTTTGCGAGTCAGTTTGCTTCAATTGCTTCCAGTCGAAGAAGCGGTCCGATATATTGAAGAGACAAAAGCCCATCACGAACAAGTTGCCCAACAAATTCGGATGTTTCAGGAAGAACATCAATCTGATGAAGATACGCTCGGTTATTTATTGACGAGTGAATACGCGATTCGGATGATGGAAAACTATGCCGGATGGGCAGACTGGGCAATCGAACAGATTAAAGCGCGTAATGAAAAACACGTGACCTGAAACAGTTCAGGTTACGTGTTTTGTATAAGGATGGATTGGCAGACGGGCGAGTAGTCGGTCAAGCGCTTCTTCATCGATTTTAGTCTCGTACGCGCGAATCGTCTCGTTCAATTGCTTCACTGAAGAGGCACCCGGTAAGACGACGTCACAGAACCGCTTAGCGGCTTCGAGTGCATACGCCTGAATCGGATTAGGCATCATCACCAATTCACTGGCAAGTTCCTCTTTTCGCCACGACTCAAATCCTTTATCCCCGAGTCGTGTCTCCCATTCATCCGTCAGTAATCCTTTGGCAAGAACACCACGTCCAACGATTGGAATCGACAAATCAAGCGTCTCTGGTCGTCGGTCAAGAAGGGAATACGGCGTCATGAGCACATCGAGAGCTCCAGAAGCGACCCAATGTTTGATGACGTTCGGTCGAATGGACGAGAGTCCAATTTGTCGGATGAGACCGTCACGCTTTTGTTTTTGCGCCCATTCAATCGTTGCGTCGAGATCGTCCTCGAGCGTACCACCGTGAATATAATATAAATCTAGATAATCGGTTTGTAATCGTTCGAGCGATCCGTGTAACGCTTCCTCTAAGTACGACGGATTAGGATTCCAACGCATCCCGTCTTCAGTCAGTTCGTTTCCACCTTTACTCGCTAAAAAGAGTTGTTTTCGTTCCTGACCTAACGTTTCCCCGATTACGCGCTCGACAGCTTGTCGTGCATAGACATCTGCTGTATCGATATGGCGAATCCCCGATTGAATGGCCGTCTCGAGGATCTTCTTTGCCTCAATTTCTCCATGTTTCAAAATGGTCATCGTTCCGAGTCCGAGTTCACTCATATGGATTCCTCCTTGTTCGAAATGTTGGTTTGACTCATAATCAGAGTATATCGAAAAGTGAGGAGTAATCATATGGAAGAAAAAACGATTGAGCGGGAAGTCATCTACGAAGGTAAGATTTTCGATGTGGAAAAGCATGTCGTCTCCCTTCCGAATGGAAACACGTCTGTGCGCGAACTCGTCTATCACAATGGTGCTGTTGCCGTGCTCGTCATCGATGAATCGGACAAAATTGTCATGGTAGAGCAGTATCGAAAAGCGTTTGAATCGATGTCGCTTGAAATCCCAGCAGGCAAACTTGAAAAAGGGGAAGAACCGGTATCGAGTGCCGAACGTGAGTTAGCTGAAGAAACCGGATATACGGCGGAGTCGCTCGAAAAGATTTTCTCTTTCTACGGAGCCCCGGGTTTTTGCAGTGAGCGAGTCGATGTGTTTGTCGCGAAAGGATTATCAGCGGGTGAGATGAACCTTGACGAAGATGAGTTTTTAAACGTGAAACGATATTCTTTTGAAGAGGCGGTTGATTTGTTAGACAGAGGTGTCATCACCGATGCGAAGACAATCATGGCGATACAATGGTGGCAATTATCTAGATTGAAATAATTCTAATCTGAAATTTTATATGGTAAACTTACATAGTAATGATTTTAAATTGAAAATTGATTAAAACTTCGGTATGCTTTGTGTAGTGAACTATGTAAAGAGGGGGCGCCTTATGGAAACGCGAATTGAACGAATTAAACAGCAATTGAGCGCCAAAGGATATAAATTGACACCGCAACGTGAATCGACGGTTCGCATCTTACTTGAGAATGAGAGTGACCATTTGAGTGCCGAGAACGTCTTTATGCTCGTCAAGAGCATCGCACCGGAAATCGGACTCGCAACGGTGTATCGCACACTTGAGTTATTGACTGAACTCGGTGTTGTCGATAAAGTCAACTTCGGTGATGGGGTCGCACGCTTTGATTTGCGTCCAGAAGGGGCGAATCATTCGCACCACCATCTCGTCTGTGTCGAATGCGGCTCGGTCGAAGAAATCATGGAAGACTTGCTCGTCGATGTCGAGAAAAAAGTCGAGAGCAAATACGAATTTCTCATTAAAGACCATCGCTTGACGTTTCACGGCATCTGTAAAGTATGCCAAGCAAAAGGCGTCACGCTCGAAGGTCATAAAGCAGTGATCAACGGTTAAAAGATGAAGGACAGACGGCCCAATCGGGTCATCTGTCCTTTTTTCAATGAGTAATGTATCGTTCAAGAACTCTTGAAATCCCGTCTTCATTGTTTGATGTTGTGACTTCACTCGCTATGTCAATCAGTGCCTCGACTGCATTTCCCATGGCAATTCCGATTCCTGCGTACTCAATGATTGAACGGTCGTTATGACCATCCCCGAAAGCAATGACCTGTTCACGGTCAATCGACAACTCTTCAAAGACGTGACGAAGCGCTTTCGCTTTATCGATTCCTAAATCGGTGAATTCATAATACATCGCTGCCGTAAACATACTCGTGACCCGATCGTCAAAAGGGGCTTTCATGGCAGAAGCAACTTCTTGTAAATAATCAGGTTGACCTGCGACGAGGATTTTATGAACAGGGAACTCGATGATGTCTCTTAAATTCGGCTCTTCGCGTAGTTGAAATCTTCCGCCTCTCGACTCGTATTCGATGATGTTAACGAGTTGTCCGTTCATCTCAATCATTCCGGCAAATACATCTTTTACATACATATACGTTTCATCGTTAATCATCGGAATGACGTCGAAATTCTCTAAATGCTTTAAAATTGAGCGAACATCCTCGATTTGCATCGCTTGTTCAAACAACGTATCGCCTGTCGTAGCGTCCGTGACACAAGCTCCATTTGAAGAAACAATCAGCCCGTTGTACTCGTTTAGTCTCAACTCTTCGGCATAGGGCAACATCCCTCGTTTCGGACGGCCAGAGGCAAGAACGACTTTGACACCTTGTCGTTGTAATGCCATGAGCGTGCGCTTCGTCTGTTCGGTAACCAATTTCTGGTCATTCAACAGCGTTCCGTCTAAATCAAGTAAAATAGCCTGAATCATATTGTTCGCTCCTTTTCAAATTAGATGGTCAACTCGATATTATTTCCTTCTGGATCGAGACAGACACTTTCGTAATAGCCATCCCCGGTCATCCGTGGGCCGTCCACGTGTGTGTATCCGTCGAGTCGAAGCCGCTCCGTCAACGTATCTACCGCTTGCTTACTTCCGAGTGAGAAGGCGATGTGGGCATATCCGATCATTTCTTTCGTATGCTTCACAAGATCTGGTCGGTGCATCAATTCGATTCGGCAACTTGAATCAGGAAACGTCAAAAAATACGATTCAAATCGCTTCGGTGGATTTTCATATTTCTCATTCGATTGGGCGTCGAAGTAGGTCTCATAAAACATGCGCATGTTCTCAAGATCTTCGACCCAAAGCGCAATATGCTCAATTCTCATGTAGGCTCCTCCTATGTTGTTCGTCTAATCCTTTGATTCAATCGCTCTGTACTAAAAAGCATCCCCATCATGATCATGACTGTCACGAGTGGCAGGAAGTCAAGTGACGTTTGAGAGACGAGCAAACCAAACAATGGTGGTAAAAACGTACTTCCGGTGTAAGCGAATGCCATTTGGAAACCCATCAATCGTTTTGATTGGGCAGACCCGAACCGGTTCGGTGTATCGTGAAGCATACTCGGATAAATCGGAGCCAATCCGAATCCAATCAATATCAAGCCGACTAACATCGTCGCGGATGTCGGGATGAAAAAGAAAATACTACCGAGAAGGGCAAGCGATTGTCCCATCCGAATCATCTGTTTGTTTGTGAAACGGAATGAGAGAAACCCGCTCACGAATCGCCCGAGCGTGATACTACCGTAATAGATTGACACCCATGCCGCAGCCGTCGCGATCGAAAATTGTTTCGTCTGCACGAGGTAACTACTTGTCCATAAGCCAATCAATGCTTCGACCCCGCAATAAAGTAAAAACGTGACCAATGCATAAGAAATTCCAAGTGGCCACTTGCGTTCGAGCGTCGTGACGGCTGTTTCTTGATGGTGTGTAATTGACTGACCTTTCTGTTTCCAGAGTGGAAAGGACAGCAATAACACGAGGGCCAAACCGAACTGAACTGCAGCGATGATCAAATAGCCGTCACGCCATCCATTCTCCGTCAACACTCCCGCCATTACGAGTGGTCCACCGGTTGCGCCAATCCCCCAAAAACAGTGTAACCAATTCATATGATGTGCTTCGTAGTGTTCTGCAACGTAATGATTCAGTGCGGCATCGACGGCACCTGCCCCTAAACCAAGCGGAATGGCTAATGCGAACAGACAACCAATTGAAGGCGCCCAATAGAAACCGAACAGACAGAGCGCGGTTAGTAGCGTTGAACCGAATGTGACTTGTTTCGTGTCAAAGTGCTCTAATAGTTTGCCGCTGAGTATACTCGACAGAATCGTTCCGCCAGCAATTGTCATGAAAATCCAACCGACCATCGATAATGGGGCTGAAAACTCTTGATGCATGAGTGGCCAACCGACACCGAGCAGAGCATCCGGGAGACCGAGGCTGATAAACGCGATATAAATTACAGCCAATAATAAAATCGTCATATGTCACCTCGTTATATGGTTTCGAGCGTCAATTCAATGCCGAGTCGGGCCAGTCCCGAAAAATAATCTTCCTCCCATTGCCCGATTCGAAGGACGGGAATGTGACGGGAGGGAAGGTATCGTTCGCAGGCACGGTTAATGTGAAGCAAATCCTCTTGAACGAGATCGACATCTGAGAAAATAAATGCGTGGGGGTTGAGTGTCGCAGCAAACGTAGCGACGAGACGTCCCAATGCATCAATTTCTTCTTTCTTCAGAACGTTTGGTCCATAAGGCTTATCTTTAATACGGTCATAAAACGATGCATCATCATAAAGCGGAAGAAATGAAACTTCTCCACTAAACCCGGATTGTCCACGAGCGACGTGTCCATCGAACAAGATACCAGCACCAGGACCATTCTTCCCGAGACCGAGATAGACGATGGACTGATGTGTTGTCGTCTCATCTCGTTTAGAAAATCCATAAACGGCGGCATTCATATCATTTTCAATGACGACGGGAAGTCCTGTTCGTTCCATCAACCAGTGTTTTAAATCTAGGTGCGCAAGCGACGGGTATTCTGGGGCGAAAACAATCCGACCCATGTCTACAGCAGCGGCGACTCCGACAGAAATCGCTCCGATTTTTGTCTTGTCCTCAATAAACGGATCAACTAGTTCTCCTAATGCTTCTAAATGACTGTCGGTGACTAGGGACACTCCATCTTCTACAATCTGATGTTGACAGTCAATCAAGCGGTAGCGAATCTCTCTCGCTTCGATATATAACGTCAAACAGTGACGGAATTCAGGATTATACCCATAACTTTTTGCAGGGCGCCCACCTTCTGGCGCCTTCTGACCGTGTTCGATGACTTCCCCACGTACAATCATGTCATCGATCATCTTTTTGATGGTAGGGAATGAAACGTGTGTGACTTTACTCAATTCAGAGATTGTCGATACGCTATACAGAGCCATCTGCTTTCGGATATCAACTAGTAATTCATGTTGTGGATCTTTCAACACGACCACACTCCAGTCTACTTTTTAAAATATTTTAATAAGTCATTTGTAGTATATCGTTCCGAATTGGAATATGCCAGAAAAATTAAAAAATAGAACAATGACACATCACCTTTTATGTTCACAAAAAAGTGATTAAAAAATGAGGTCAGACATCTTCACAACAGTTTACATAAGTGATATGCTGTAAGCGTATTCAGGTGAAACGAGGAAGGAGGAGGGTATGATGCGTTCGCATATCGAGTCATTTCTTCAGTACATGACGGTTGAAAAGCGGATGTCCGCCAACACGAGACAGGCGTATGCGAGCGACTTGACGCAATACGCATCGACCTTAAACCAGTTGGGGGTGAAAGATTGGAACGACGTGACACGTTCTCATATCGTAAAGCATATCGAAGAACTGTCACAGGCGGGACGTGCTTCGTCTTCTTTGAGACGAGCTGTCAGTTCAATCCGGATGTTCCATCATCATCTAAAAATGACCGGGGTCACGACGACTGATCCGTCTCTGTATCTAGAGACGCCGAAAGCAGAAAAGCAACTTCCGGATACTTGGTCGCAACAGGAAGTCGAGCGTCTCTTAGATAGCGTCCCGACATCCGACCCGCTCTCACTTCGGGACCGTGCGATGCTCGAGTTGCTTTACGGGACCGGAATGCGGGTCAGTGAACTTTTAGGTCTTGATTTGGATGATTTGCAGTTCGAATTGGGGTATCTACAATGTGAAGGGAAAGGCGAGCGCGCTCGAATCATTCCGGTTTCGTCGGTCGCGCAAGGGTTTGTTGAGCGATATATTCAACAAGCTCGAAACGGACTCGGCGGCAGAGAGACCGAAGCGCTCTTTTTAAACGGCAGAGGTGGACGGCTCAGTCGTCAAGGATTTTGGAAGATGATCAAACGACGTGCCAAGCTTGCCGGAATTGATAAGGAGATCACACCTCACGTTCTCCGTCATTCCTTTGCGACACACTTACTCGAGAACGGCGCAGACTTACGTGCCATTCAACAAATGCTCGGTCATGCGGATTTAGCGACGACGCAAGTGTATACACACGTCAATAAGTCGCGGCTACATGATGTGTATCGCAAGCATCACCCTCGTGCCTAGACATCGAAAAGGAGGAATTTTTTGTGAAAAAATTTAAACGTATTTTTTTAGTGGTCATGGACTCGGTCGGTATCGGTGAAGCACCGGATGCTGAACAGTTCGGTGACAAAGGGGCCGATACGCTCGGACATATCGCTCGTGAACATAACGGATTGAACATGCCGAATATGGGGAAACTCGGACTCGCGAACATTAAACCGATTCAAGGAATCGACGTGTCAGAGACGCCGAGCGCATATGGTCGCATGGAAGAAATCTCGGCTGGTAAAGATACGATGACAGGGCATTGGGAAATCATGGGTCTTCATATCGAGACGCCGTTCCGTGTTTTTGAAGAATTCCCGGACGATTTGATTCATCGTCTAGAAGAGTTCAGTGGCCGTAAAGTCATCGGAAACAAGCCGGCATCAGGTACAGAAATCTTGGACGAGCTCGGTGCTGAGCATGTCGAGACGGGCGCATTGATTGTCTATACATCAGCGGATTCAGTCCTCCAAATCGCAGCACACGAGGACATCGTGCCAATCGACGAGTTGTACCGAATTTGTGAATACGCGCGTGAGATTACACGTGAAGACCCGTATATGCTCGGTCGTATTATCGCCCGTCCGTTCATCGGCACACCGGGTGCATGGGTACGTACGGCAAATCGCCATGACTACGCACTCAAACCTTTCGGTAAGACAGTCATGAATACGCTCGAAGAGGCTGGGAAAGATGTCATCGCTCTCGGGAAAATCAGTGATATCTACGACGGTGAAGGTGTGACGAAAGCGGTCCGTACGAAATCGAATATGGACGGGATGGACAAGTTGGTCGAATCACTCGAAGAAGATTTCGAAGGGCTTTGCTTCTTGAACTTGGTCGACTTTGACGCATTGTTCGGTCATCGTCGTGATCCGGAAGGCTACGCCGTCGCGCTTGAAGAATATGATGCCCGTCTACCTGAAGTGATGGAGCGTCTCCGTGAAGACGACTTACTCATCATCACGGCAGACCACGGGAATGACCCAGTACATGCTGGTACAGACCACACGCGTGAATATGTACCGCTCATCGTGCATCACACTGGAGCGAAAGCAGTTGATCTAGGTATTCGAGGTACGTTCGCAGATATCGGTGCGACAGTGGCTGACAACTTTGACGTTGCGGCACCATCAAACGGAAAGAGTTTCTTAAACGAAATTTGAGGAGGCAATATTCATGGTAAATTGGAATGAAACAAAAGCGTTTTTGCAGGAGCGTATGGGCGATACACCAGAAATCGGACTTATTCTCGGGTCAGGCCTTGGAGTCCTCGCGGACGAAATTGAGAATCCGGTTGCAATCCCTTATGAAGAGATTCCACACTTCCCAGTATCAACTGTCGAAGGGCATGCGGGACAACTCGTGTTCGGAGAACTTGAAGGAAAACGCGTCGTCGCAATGCAGGGACGGTTCCACTTCTATGAAGGATACTCGATGGAACAGGTGACGTTCCCTGTTCGTGTCCTCAAATTGATCGGTGTCGAGACACTCATCGTCACGAACGCGGCGGGCGCGTGTAACGAGTCGTTCAACCCTGGTGATTTGATGATCATCACGGATCACATCAACTTCTTCGGGACGAGCCCACTCATCGGGAAGAATGCGAGTGAATTCGGGACTCGCTTCCCAGATATGTCAGAAGCGTACGATAAAGAGCTCGTGAAATTGACAGAACGCGTCGCTTCTGACCTCGGACTCACTGTCCAAAAAGGGGTCTACTTCGGAAACACAGGCCCAACATACGAGACACCAGCAGAAGTAAAAATGGCACGTCTTCTCGGTGGTGACGTCGTCGGGATGTCGACGGTACCAGAAGTCATCGTTGCGCGTCACTCGGATATGCGCGTCCTCGGGATTTCGTGTGTCTCGAACATGGCGGCAGGGATTTTAGATCAACCACTTAACCATGAAGAAGTCATCGAGACGACGGAACGTGTCCGTCAAGACTTCCTTTCACTCGTGCGCGGCACGATTAAAAGCATGTAAGTAACTTATTTCTAGGAGGACGACAGTTATGCGTATGGTCGATTTGATTTTGAAAAAACGTAACGGTGGAGAATTGAACGAAGAGGAGATTCGCTTCGTCGTCGAAGGATTCACGAACGAAACGATTCCTGACTATCAGATGTCGGCATTGTCGATGGCCATCTATTTTAACGGGATGACTGAAAACGAGACAGCAGCCTTGACGATGGAAATGGTGAAGTCGGGCGATACGATTGATCTTTCGAACATCGAAGGGAAGAAAGTCGATAAGCACTCAACGGGCGGAGTCGGTGACAAGATCAGCTTGATCGTCGCACCACTCGTCGCGTCAATCGGGATCCCGGTCGCGAAAATGAGTGGCCGTGGTCTGGGTCATACGGGTGGTACGATTGATAAACTCGAATCGTTCCCAGGTTTTAACGTCGAATTGACGGAAGAACAATTCACGAAACAAGTAAACGACATTAAGATGTCGATTATCGGTCAGACGGGGAACTTGACGCCAGCTGACAAACGTCTTTATGCCCTCCGTGATGTGACGGCTACCGTTGAATCGATTCCACTCATCGCGAGTTCAATCATGTCGAAAAAGATCGCAGCAGGAGCTGACAGTATCGTCCTTGACGTCAAGACGGGTTCTGGTGCGTTCATGAAGTCGTTCGATGATGCGAAAGCACTCGCAGAAGAAATGGTCGCCATCGGGAAGAACGTCGGTCGTAAAACGGTCGCTGTCATCACCGACATGGACCAACCGCTAGGCTTTGAAATCGGGAACGCGAACGAAGTGAAAGAAGCGATTGAAGTCCTTTCAGGTAAGGAAGTAGAAGACTTGAAAACAATCGCCCTCACCATTGCAGGACATATGGCTGTTCTTGGTGATTTCTATCCAACGTTTGACGAAGCATATGCAGACCTTGAAAAACGAATTGCTGACGGTCATGCCCTCGAGGTGTTCCGCAAGTTCGTCGAAGCACAAGGTGGAGACGCGTCGCTCGTCGATGACGTGACAAAATTACCACAATCTTCCTACGAGACGACATTCGTCGCAAAAGAAGCAGGTTATGTCGAATCAATCATCGCAGACGAAGTCGGTGTCGCAGCGATGCTTCTCGGAGCAGGTCGTGCGACGAAAGAAGACAAGATCGACTTCGCGGCGGGCATCACGCTCGAGAAAAAAGTTGGCGACCGTGTCGAGGCGGGCGATGTGATTGCCGTGCTCCGCTCGAACATGGAAGACATGTCTTCGGCTGTCGAACGTTTAGATCACGCGTATACAATTGGTGCGACGAAACCAGAAGCTCGCCCACTCGTTCACGCTGTCATCCAATAAGGTAGACAATAAGGCAGAACGTCTGTTTCCACAAAAAAAGTGGAGACAGACGTGTTTTTTTGATAAGATGGGTAATGTGAGTGAAAAACAGCAGGATACATATTCAAATAAAGGGGTTGCTTGAAACATGAAAAAAGGTTCTATGAAACTTGAAAATGGCGAAATGATTGAATTTGATTTATTCCACAACGAGGCACCAATCACGGTTGAAAACTTTGAAAAACTTGCGAACAGCGGGTTCTATAACGGATTAACATTCCACCGTGTCATTCCTGGATTCGTCAGCCAGGGCGGTTGCCCGGATGGTACTGGAATGGGTGGCGCTGGTTATACGATTCCATGTGAGACATCGACTTCTTTCCCACACAAACACGAAGCGGGATCACTCTCGATGGCACACGCAGGACGTAACACAGGGTCTTCACAGTTCTTTATCGTCCATGAGCCACAACCACACTTGGATGGCGTCCATACAGTTTTCGGTAAAGTGACATCTGGTCTTGAACATGCCGTCAAACTTCGTCAAGGAACGAAGATGGCAGAAGTGAAGGTTTGGGACGAGAATTGATTATTGCCTGAAGGTTATGGCACAATGAACCATGTCTCTCACGTCTTCACATCGTGAAACTTGAATGACTAAAGGTGGTGAACCCAGCGATGCTGGTCAAATATAAACGTTCTTATGAAAAGACGGCGATGGGTCTACTCGCATTCTCATGCAGTGACAAATCTCCGCTTAGCTTGCTTGAACTCGTCCGATCGTATGACGAGGAAGAGTCGAAGTTCCTCTATTTGTGGAAAGTCGGTGAAGACTTCGTCGGCATCATTGGAATGGAGCAGCAAGGAACGACGATGGTCATCGACCATATCGCCTTGTCGCCATCATTCCGTGGCGAGAAACGTTCTTACGAGCTTTTAGACGAGGTGAGAAACGTACTTCCACTTGATTTGACGTTAACCGGTACAGGCAAGACGGGCGATTTATTGGATAAATGGAATCAACTAGTCGTCTGATGACAAAAACCCCCGTAATCACGATTGTGATTACGGGGGTTTTACATATTGCATGGAGTAAATCACAAACTCATAAAATGAGGTGGATTCTTGAATCGAGTAACAATCGATGAACTAATCAATCGATTGGAGCAAGTGCTCAGGCAAGAACGAACGCGAGAAGAAATTTCTGACTGGGCATATCAGTGGATGGAACAGTATGAAAATATAGATGGATTTGATTGGACAGCTTCTGACGAGGTGGTTTGGTTTGGTTTGGTCCTGCTTACAAACGATAGTTGGCATGGATTTACTTGAAACCCTTTCTGAATATTTACATGATCGGAGCAATTTCGAGAGTTGGGTGACGGCGTTTAAGAAGGTGAACTACTCGCCACTTATTTGCTTCGCAAATTGAAGGGGGAGCTTCTTGGGAAGACCGTGCTCTTATTAGCCACAGTTGTTTACCAAGCTCGTCGGGCAGTCCCTGCCCTGAAGGATTGTCAGTCGGCCAACATCAACAGGTTGATGCTCGCGTTGATGTCACGGTCATGATGCGCGCCACAAACACACGTCCATTCACGGACATCCATCGCCTTCTTCTCGCCCTTTACTCCGCAAGTGGAACAGATTTGAGTGGATGCGTACCAAGGGTCTGCCTTGATGAGTGTCCGTCCGTAGAAGTTTGATTTGTACTCGAGTTGCCGGACGAACTCGTACCAACTGACATCGCCAACCGATTTGGCCAAGCGTCGGTTCTTCATTATGTTGCTCGATTTCAATGTCTCCACGACGATGACTTGGTTCTCGTCAACGATCCGTCTTGACAGTTTGTGAAGGAAGTCCTTGCGTTGGTTGGCAATCTTTTCGTGTTTCTTGGCGAGGATCAGCCTGGCCTTCTCACGGTTCTTGCTCCCGATCTTCTTTCGCGACAGCGCCCGTTGCGCCTTCTTGACCTTCGCTTCGGATTGTCGAAGGAAACGTGGGTTTTCGATTTTCTCCGATACCATCGCGTCGTTCGTCATGACGGCGAAATGTTCCAAACCGAGATCGATCCCGACCTTGTTCTCGGCTGGAATCCATGGTTCATCGTCCTGTTTGACGAGGATGGAGATAAAGAACTTGCCTGTCTTGGTCATCGAGACCGTCGCCGACCGGATGACGCCCTCGAACGGGCGATGTTGTGTGAACCGCACGAACCCGACCTTCGGCAGACGGACCTTGCCCGCCTCGATGCGGATCGTGCCGTGCTGGTTGTTCGTCGTGTAGGAGGCGCGCGACCGTCGTCTCGATTTGAAGTTCGGGAAGCCGCCCGTCCCGGCGAAGAACTTCGCGAACGCGGTGTCGAGGTTCAGCTTCGCGTTCGCGAGCGCGAGACTGTCCGCCTCGGCGAGGAACGGGAACAGGGGCTTGTAGGATGCGGGTGTCGCCGGTTTCCGTCTCGTCACGATCCCCGCTTTCGCCTCATCGCGGATGGCGATGCGGTCCTCGAGCAGCTTGTTGTAGATGAACCGGGCGCAGCCGATCGTCCGGACCAGGAACTCGGCCTGTGCCGGCGTCGGGTGGAGCCTGTATGTATAGCCCTTCAGCATGTCCGTCCCTCCTCCCTTCAGAAGATCGTGATGTGTCCTCCTCATCCGATACCCGTGGAGGGGGAGGGAAAATCTGACGGGATCACGAACTTTTGTTCGTCACATCTGTCACAGGGGAAAAGACTGTTAGACCGGGCGATTCATCTCCCACCAACGCTGGGCTTCGCTCCGAGACGCTTAGAGGAGGGAGAATTTTCGCCTGATTTAGTTAAAAAAGATCATCATTGATCATGAAAAGGAGACTTCTTGAATCTTGACGTCAACTTCTTGCACGTTGCCTTTTTAAAAGTGCCAACTCCCGTTCCGTGATGACCTCACTCCGGTCACGGTGAAGATGCTTGTGGACCAATTCCTCGAACGACAGATTCGTCGATGGGAACGTCGGTTTTAGTGATTCGACCGTGTCACGAACATCCTGTTGTAAGGGGAGCTTCGTGTGTAACGGCCATTCATCAAGCAGTGCGATGAAGGAGTCGACATCCAGACCGAGCTCATGTAAATAGGGGGAAGCGATGTCCATCTTTCGACGTAAGAGTCGCAAGCTCTTTTTCGCACCGATTAGATTGTCTCGTCGGAGATGATAGTGAATGACGGCGTATTGAATGAGTGCCGCATAGCCGTGATGACGACGTCCGTCTGCCTGCCACGCTTCTTCTAATACCTCATGACATTCGAAATAATCGGCATGACATTCAAAAAGCAACGTATAATGAATAAAAGGGGTCATGAATCATTTTTCTCCTTTCGTGTCCACGGTGTTATAAAACATGTTATACTAAAGCGCAAAAATGTAAAATGGCAGGTGTCTCTATGGAAGCCTATAACGTTAAAATCGATACGTTCGAAGGTCCACTCGACCTGTTGCTCCATTTGATCGGAAAAATGGAGATTGATATCGTCGACATTTCCGTGGCAGAAGTCACTGACCAGTATGTCGGCTATATTCGCACGATGCAAAAATTTGAACTCGACGTGGCCAGTGAATACTTGGTCATGGCGGCGACGTTGCTCCAGTTAAAGAGCAAGCAGTTGTTACCGCCTGTTCAGGTCGAGGATGAGGATGTTCCAGACTTTAGCGAAGAACCAACACGTGAGGGACTCATTCGTCAATTGATCGAATACAAAGCATATAAAGAAGCAGTCGTTTTTATGCGTGAACAGGAAGAACATCGTCTTGAATTGTATACTCGACCGGGAGAAGATTTGACGAACTACATGTCAGAGGAAGTGTCGAAGTACGACGGACCGCTGAACTTCTCAGACCTTCTTCATGCCTATTCTAAAATGATTGAACGGAAACGTTGGAAAGAACGACGCAAAAAGACGATTAAACGCGAAGAGCGAACGCTCGAGGAACAGATGACGAGACTTCATGAACACGTTTCTTCTACGCGACAGACATCGTTTTTCGCCTTCTTTGTAGAACGACCGAACGTCTCAGATCTCGTCGTGACGTTTATGGCGCTTCTTGAGCTGATCAAGCTACGGGTCGTCGAAACGAAACAACTTGACCAAGACATTCAAATCTCGTTCATCGAATCATCAAAGAAAGGGGATGAAGCGGTTGCTGTCCTATGAAACGATTATCGAAGGATTGCTGTTCGTCGTTGGGGACGAAGGGATGGAAGTCCGAGCGCTCGCAGAGACGCTCGACATCTCAGAGGCTGCTGCGCGAGAACAGCTCAGTAAGTTAGAAGCTTCGTTCAAAACATCGAACCGACCGTTCCAACTCATGGAATCGGCAGGTGTGTACAAACTTGTGACTGTTCCAGATGTGTCTCCCTACATTCAAAAATATGTCGGGACGATGGCGGAGCAGGCACTTTCACGCGCGGCGATGGAGACGCTCGTCATTATCGCCTATAAACAGCCTGTCACGCGGGCGGACATCGAAGAGGTTCGCGGTGTCAAAGTGGAGCGAGTCATTCATACGCTATTATCAAAAGGGTTAATCGAATCAGCTGGTCGTGCTAAAACAATTGGTCGTGCCAAGTTATATCGGACGACAGAGCATTTCCTCGACCACTTTGGATTTAACTCGCTCGAAGAATTACCACCATTAACATTTGAGGATGAACTGACAGACGAAGGCGATTTGTTCTTCGGTCAGGAATCACCGAAGCAAGAAGAGAGATTGGAGAAGGATTAATCATATGGAACGTTTGCAAAAAGTAATCGCACAAGCGGGGGTCGCCTCGCGTCGTAAAGCGGAAGAAATGATTTTGGATGGTCGCGTCCGTGTCAACGGAAAAGTGGTACGTGAACTCGGGACGAAAGTCGGACCGAAGTCAGAGATTGAGGTCGATGGCGTCAAAATCGAGCAAGAAGAGCATGTCTACTACGTGCTCTATAAACCGAGCGGCTATGTGTCGACGGTAGAAGACGATAAAGGACGTAAAGTGATCACGGATCTCGTACCACCAGGAGCACGGGTTTTCCCGGTCGGACGTCTTGACTATAACACGACAGGACTCATCATCTTGACGAATGATGGAGAGTTCTCGAACATGATGACGCATCCGAAATATAAGATTCAAAAGCGCTATGTGGCAAAAGTGAAGAACATCCCTTCTTACTTGGCAATCAAGCAACTGGAGTCAGGTGTTCAGCTCGATGACGGATTCAAAACGGGTAGTGCGAAAGTGAAGATGAAGTCTGTCGACCAGAAAAAGAATACGGCCATCCTTGAGATCGTCATCTCGGAAGGACACAATCGTCAAATCCGTCGCATGGTCGAAGCAATCGGTTCTGAGGTCATCAAACTGAAGCGTGAACAGTTCGGTTTCTTGACGCTCGACGGTCTCAACACTGGCGACTGGCGTGAACTTTCACACAAAGAAATCAGCAAGCTTCGTGAACTCGCGAATCCGACGGTTCCACCTAAACCACGAGGCAAAAAGAAGAAAAAATAACAACAAAAAATCGTCCTGAAATAGGATGATTTTTTTGATTGTGTAAATTGTGTGACAAAAAAATGAAAAAAGTCTGTTAATGTGCGTTTTTAATGTTTTTTCAGTACAATAGCAACTGAAGGATGGTGTGAAAACGATGACAAAAGATCAAAACAAAGACGACCGCATGGAACAAGCGGTCGCGAAAAAGAAAAAGAGGTCATTTTGGCGCTTAATGATTATGACGGTCGTTCTCTTTGCGGGAGCCATCACCGTCATGCAATTGTTCGACCAAGCCGGTAATGACGGACGCATCGAGGCAGGGGACGAGGCACCGAACTTCAAACTCGTCACACTCGATGGTTCAACCCTTTATGAACGTGACACATACGAAGGAAAAGGAATGCTTCTCAACTTCTGGGGTACATTCTGTGAACCTTGTAAGAAAGAAATGCCAGTCGTACAAGAAAATTACGCAACACTCCAAGACATGGGTGTCGATTTTTGGGCGGTGAACGTCGGTGAGACGCCGCTTCGCGTCGATAACTTTGTGAACGACCTCGGTGTCGGTCTCGATTATCCGATCTTGATGGACACGAAGAGTGAAGTCGAGAAAGCCTATGGCATTTATAACTTACCTGTCACATTCGTCATCGATGGTGAAGGAAACGTAATTGAAAAATATGAAGGTGAACTCACGAAAGAGAAATTGATGGAGCTAGCCGAGAAGTCATTGTAAGCGAACGGGGGACGCACAGATGCTAGATATGAAATACGAAGGCGCTGATTTACGGTCGAAGCGTCGTCCTAAATCGGTCATTGACCGGGTGTGGAACTTCTTCGCATCGGTCAAAGTGGGATTGTGGTTGATTGCGCTGATTATTGTCGGCTCGGCAATCGGGACGATTTTCCCTCAAGAAATGTACATCCCACAACAGTTACCTCCAGAGCAATATTACTTGGAGGAATATGGGACGCCAGGTTCGATTTATTATGCACTTGGATTCCACAACCTATATACGTCATGGTGGTATATCGGTCTCATCGTCATGTTGACGCTCTCGCTCATCGTCGTATCGATTGACCGTGGTGTCCCGCTCTATAAAGCGCTAAAGAATCAGCCGGTTAGACGGACAGAGCGCTTTATGAAAGGACAACGCCTCTTCGGACAAGGCGAAGGAACAGACGCTCAGATTGACGAGATGGAAGTGTCGCTCAAGAAAAAACGGTATCAAATCAAACGGGACGGAGATGCCTTGTTGGCTGAAAAACACCGTTTCGGTCGTTGGGGTCCATACGTGAACCACGTTGGTCTTGTCATCTTCTTCCTCGGGGCGATGCTCCGCGTGTTCCCGGCATTCCACACGGATACACTCGAGTGGGTTCGTGAAGGAGATACGGTCTCACTAGAGGCGACAGACGGGGAGTACTATTTACGGAACGACCAGTTCATTCTTGAAATGTATGACCCGGAGAACAATGAGGAAGATGCGAAGTTCGCAGCTGCCATTGAAAAAGCCGGGGCCGTTCCGAAAAACTACGAGACGGAACTGACATTATTTAAGAAGACGGGAACGAACGAGGACGGATCGCCGCAACTCGAGCAAGTCGATGTCGGTTCGACGAAAGTCAACCACCCGTTTAAGTTCGAAAAATATGAAGTGTATCAAGAGCAATATTCAAGTCGACCGGAATTCTTGTCGATGTCGTTCATGCTCGCCGATAAACAGACAGGTGACGAGTATGGTCCGTTTAAAGTTGATTTGGAGAATCCGGAACAATCGTATGATCTCAATGGAGTCACGGTTTCGCTGAAGGATTTATATCCCGACTTTGAAGTAAAAGACGGACAACCGAACACGAAATCGCCGCGTGCACTTAATCCTGCATTCTTCTTCAATGTCGAAACGCCAGATGGCGCGACAGAATCGAATTTGATTGGAATTCGACTCAATGTAGCCGATGAAGACAACCGCTATGAAGTGAAATTTGCGGGTACCGAGATGGCGAGTACGAGCGGACTTCGAGTGAAGAGTGACTCGACATATCCAATTCTCATCGTCGGTGCAACGATCTTCATGATTGGAATCGTGATGGGAATGTATTGGCCACACCGCCGTGTCTGGATTCGTCGTCATGAAGATGAGGTACTCGTTGCAGGCTTTACGAACAAAAACCCGTCCTCGCTCCGTCGAGAGGTTTCGCCATTATTAGAACAGTCCGGTTTACCGATGTGGGAAGATCAGGCGAGATTTACTTCGAAGCCGGAGAACGAGTCAACAGATGAAAGAGGGGAATCTTGATGGAATGGATTGAATGGAGCAGCCGAATGCTGTTTATCGCGTTCTTCCTTTACGCAATCTCAACGGTGCTCTTTACCATTGCTGTGAGTGGCATGCGTAAAGAACGGAACGTCAACCGGATTGCTTACGGGAAGTATGCATATATCTTGGCAATTATCGGTTTTATCGCTCAATTGACATATTTCTTTATGCGTTGGGCAGGTGTCGGTTATGCACCGGTATCGAACTTATACGAGTACACGACGTTCTTTGGTATGATGATGGTGCTCGGGTTCCTCGTCGTATACGGGATTTATAAAAATGATGTACTCGGATTGTTCGCGATGCCGGTGGCGTTACTCGTTATTGCCTTCGCATCAATGTTTTCAAGCGAAGTCGCACCGCTCATTCCGGCACTTAACAGTGTCTGGTTAAAAATCCACGTCACGACGGCAGCGCTCGGACAAGGGATTTTAGCCATCAGCTTTGCGTCAGGTCTCATTTTCTTATTGAATGAGACGTCAATGAAAGAACAGTCTAAATCACGGACGTGGCTTGAAGTGACGATGTTCGTTCTCATGTGTACACTCGGGTTCATCATCGTGTCGATGCTCTTCAAAGGAATCGGTGCCGGTGGAGTCGTCGAATTTGCGAATGACCGCGGTCAAGTCGAGACGTATGAATATTTCATGCCAATCCTATTCGTACCAGAAGGGGCACAGCTCTTGTCAGGAGCGAGCGGTTTGTCACTTGAGTTGCCGAATTGGATCAATACACTCAAGTTGAACACGCTCATCTGGTCGGTTATCGGTGGTGTCGTGATTTATGCGTTGCTCCGTTTCGTCATTTTACGAAAACGCGTTGCTGAAGCGCTTCAACCGCTTGCGAAAAAGGTCGACCTCGACCTTGCTGATGAGATCAGCTATCGCTCGGTCGCAATCGGATTACCTGTCTTTATCCTCGGCGGACTCATCTTTGCGATGATTTGGGCACAGATTGCATGGAACCGCTTCTGGGGTTGGGATCCAAAGGAAGTATGGGCCCTCATTACGATGCTCATTTATATTTATTACTTGCATATGCGCATCCAGCGCGGTTGGACCGGAACGAAAGCGGCTTGGTTATGTGTCGGTGGATTTGCCATCATCATGTTCAACCTCGTCTTCGTCAACTTGGTCATCGCCGGTCTACATTCATATGCATGACGCGAAAGAAGTCACAATTGTGACTTCTTTTTCATTTGGTCCATCAAATCATCGTTGTGAAGCGAAATAATAGAGTGGTATAGTTATGGCAGGGAGTGGAATGTTCACAATTGTGCAACATTCGCTACAACTCGTAATGGGTCTTAGGAGGGTTTTTGGTATGGCTGAGAAAACGAAGATTTTAGTAGTCGACGACGAAGAGAGAATTCGCCGACTTTTGAAAATGTACTTAGAACGTGAACAGTATGTGATTGAAGAAGCGGTCAATGGAGAAGAGGCACTCGCTCTCGCTCTTGAAAACGAATACGACGTCATCTTACTTGATTTGATGATGCCGAAAATGGACGGAGTCGAAGTATGTACAGAACTCCGGAAAACGAAAGCGACACCGGTCATCATGCTTACAGCGAAAGGTGAAGAGATTGATCGTGTCCAAGGATTTGAAGTCGGGGCGGACGATTACATTGTGAAACCGTTCAGTCCGCGTGAGGTCGTTCTTCGCGTCAAGGCACTCCTTCGTCGTTCTGGCTCGACTAAGTTTATGCAGACGAGTGAGAAATCAAAAGATTTGATCGTGTTCCCGCACTTGACGATTGACAATGATGCGCACCGTGTCACGGTCGACGGAGAAGAAATCGCCCTTACACCGAAAGAATATGAATTGCTGTTCTTCCTTGCGAAGCAGGTCGATAAAGTCTTTTCTCGTGAGCAGTTGTTGAAAGAAGTATGGAACTATGAATTTTTCGGAGACCTTCGAACCGTCGATACGCATGTGAAACGTCTTCGTGAGAAATTGAATCGCGTCTCACCAGATGCGGCTCATATGATCACGACTGTATGGGGTGTTGGGTACAAGTTCGAAGCTGCTAGTGAATGATGATTCGGCGAAACAGCATCGTCACGAAACTGTGGCTGACGATTCTCGTTTTGGTCAGCGTCATCTTATTCATCGTCTCGGTATTGATGCTTGAATTTTTCAACTCTTTTCACATCGACCAAGAACGTGGTCACCTCGCCAAACTTGGCGGACAGGTTCAGTCGGTGTTGTTGAATGAAGGTGACACGTCCCAGACGATTGATCAAATCATCGAAGTATATGGTGCGAACTATATTTTAGAAAACGGGACCACGCGCTCAAATTTCGGGAATCAAGTGGACGGGCTGATGGTTGAACTTGAACGTCAAGATTGGGAAACCTATCAGGCAGTCGGAGAGACGGCCATCGGTAATTTTTCTTCTTTTGATGACCAAGCTGCTCTTGCCTACCGGACGACGTTTTCGTTATCGACCGGACAATATACACTCTACTTACTTGAACCACTCGATGCGATTTCGAGTGCAAATGCTGGTGCACGAACAATCATTTTTTGGACTGTTGCTTCTGCCATCATCGTGACGACCGTGTTCGCCTTCTTCTTATCGACGCGGATTACGGCGCCGCTCCGAGCGATGCGGGATGCGGTCAATAAGACGGGGAAAGGACAATTTGACTTGCGTCTTGAGACGAAGACTCGAGACGAAATTGGAGAACTTGCCGCCTCGTTCAACGCGATGAGCAGTCAACTGGCGAAATATGTCGATGCGTTAGACCGAGAACGTCTGCAACTTGCCTCCATTCTTCGTTCGATGGCGGACGGTGTCATCACGCTCGACCGTCACGCAAACGTGATCGTCACAAATCCACAGGCTAGTCCGTTGCTTCAAGACGGTCAGCCGCATGAAGTCGTTCTGTCACTTTATGAAGAAGTGATGGAAGGGACGGCTGAGAAGACGATTGAAGTGAAACAAGATGACCGTTACTATACGTTGACGGTCACGCCGCTCATCGGGGAGGATGATTTCGAAGGAGCTGTCGTCGTCATTCGCGACACATCTGAAAGCCACCGTCTCGATAAGATGCGGACCGATTTCGTGGCGAACATTAGCCATGAACTTCGGACACCGCTCGTGACGCTACAAGGTTATTCAGAGGCAATCATCGACGGGATGACAGAAAGTGACGAGGCGACGAAAGAGTTTGCGTCAATCATTTATGACGAATCTCTTCGACTTGCGCGACTTGTCAACGACTTACTTGATTTGGCCCGCATCGAATCGGGTAAAGAAACGATGCAATTCAGTTCGTTCGATATCGGTGATTTCTTGCCACGTGTCATGAGAAAGTTCAATCAAATGGCATCTGAAAAAGAGATTCGATTACAGACGGACGTACCGCATCGACAGATTGAAGCAGACGGTGACCGACTCGAGCAAGTATTCACGAACTTGATCGGCAACGCGATTGCCCATACCGATTCAGGAGAGATTCGAATTGAGGCGACCGAGATGCCTGATGGGTTGCAGATTCGACTGTCCGACACAGGACACGGGATCCCGAAAGAGGACTTGCCGTTTGTGTTTGAGCGATTCTATAAAGCTGACAAAGCACGGACGAGCGGGTCGAAGACCGGTACCGGGATCGGTTTAGCCATCGTGAAAAATGTGATCGATGCCCACCATGGAACGGTCAGCGTATCGAGCACACTCGGTGTCGGAACGACGTTTGACATTTACTTACCATTTGAACAACCACATATCTCATAATGGTGACTCGTCTGAGTCACCATTTGTGGCATTTTAAGGGGGAAGCTGAATGAAGCGATATACACGCACGGGCGACACGGGTGAAACATCACTGATTGGTAGCCGCGTCGACAAACATCATCCTCAAATCGAAGCGATGGGGCATCTTGATGAATTAAACAGTCACATCGGATTAGCGATTGCGCAACAGACCGACGAGTCGCTCCGGGAGCAGCTGACGAAGATTCAGCACGACTTGTTTGACCTCGGTTCGGAGCTGATGTATACGGACGCGCCCCCGAAAACGGTCGATTTGTCGATTGTGACGGAACTTGAACAATGGATGGACGAATGGGAAAAATCATGTCCAGAACTTGTGCGTTTCATCTTACCGGGAGGAAGTGTCGCAGCGGCGAGTCTGCATGTGGCACGATCCGTTTGCCGTCGTGTCGAACGAGATTTGACCGCACTCGGTGTCGCCGACCGACAACTTCCATATTTTAACCGATTGAGTGACTATCTTTTCACGGTCGCACGGTACGCAAATGTTGTCGCAGGCGTACCGGACCAAGAATATGCACGCGGCGCTGCCGTGTTTCAACCAAAACGAAAAAAGGAGTGATCGGCTGATGAAAGGAATCGAACAGTTCCAACATCAATTGCACTATTCGGTCTATCCGACCAAAAAATTTAAAACGACGACTTGCCTCGTCTCGTTTGCGGCCCCGCTGTCTCAGGACACGGTGGCAGACCGGGCACTGCTTCCATTCATTATGGAAAAATCGACAGAAGCTTATCCATCAATTGAGTTATTTCACACACCGCTAGAAGATTTATATGATACAAACTTGTATGCAGGCGCATCAAAAATTGGGAAAGAGCATGTCATTCAATTTCAACTCGAAGTCGTTAATGACAATCTTGTCGGTGAAGACGTCTTAAGTCAGGCCATTCAATTACTGGAGGAAGTGTTACTTCGTCCGAATGTCTATGATGGCGCGTTCCAACCGCTCATCGTGGAGCAAGAACGCCGATTGCAGCGTCAGCGAATCGAGTCAGTCTATGATGACAAGATGCGTTTCGCTCAACAGCGCCTGCAAGAGATGCTCGGAGGCGAACTCGCCATCCCGTCTCTCGGTACGCTCGAACAGCTCGATCACGTCACGCCGAAATCACTTTTCAATGCCTATCAATCGATGATTCAGAACGATCGTGTCGATATTTATGTCGTCGGCGATGTCGACCGTCAACAAGTCGAACAGGCATTTAACCCGCTCGAATCGCTCGGGACGCGTCAGCCGAGACATCTGCCCGAACCGAGCCGTGGTGAGTTCAAACGCTTAGAAGAGCATCAAGACATCAAGCAAAGTAAACTTCATCTCGCCTACGCGATTGACGTCGACCCGCGGACAGAAGATGCCATCCGTATGCAAGTCGTGAACGGATTATTCGGTGGATTCCCGCACTCGAAGCTGTTCATGAACGTCCGGGAAAAGGAAAGTTTGGCATACTACGCCGCATCACAATACAGTTCGCTCAGTCGAAAACTGTTCGTGTATGCGGGGATCGATGCATCGAATCAACAAAAGACCGAGCACATTATCGAAGAGCAATTAAAAGCACTGCAGGCGGGTGAGTTCGAAGACGAGACGTTGCAACAGACGAAAGAAATGTTGTTCCACCAACGTCGCCAACTCGGAGACAGCCCTCGTCAGTTGATTGGATGGATGAGTGGTGCAGACATACGCCCGTTTTCACTCGACGAAGAGATGGCGATCATCGAGAGTACGACACGCGACCACGTCATCGCGCTTGCGAATGAGATTTCGCTCGAAGCAGTTTACTGTCTGAAAGGAGGAGAAGCATGAAACTAGATTTCCCAAACGTCGGAGAGACTTTACATCACCACGTTCTCGACAATGGCCTCTCCGTGTATTTGCTGAAGAAGACTGGATATGAGAAAACGTTCGCGACGTTCACGACGAAATATGGTTCGATTGACCGTCGCTTCAAATTAGAGGATTGGATAGAGGTGCCGGATGGAATCGCACATTTCTTAGAGCATAAGATGTTCGAAAAAGAGGATGGCGATGTCTTTCAACAGTTCGGTCGCCAAGGGGCGTCAGCGAATGCCTTTACCTCATTCACGCGGACGGCATACTTGTTCGGGGCGACATCGAACGTGCCGGAAAACGTTCAAACGCTACTCAATTTCGTTCAGGAACCATATTTCACGAAAGAGTCAGTCGAGAAAGAAAAGGGCATCATCGGTCAAGAAATTCAAATGTATCAAGACAATCCGGGATGGCGTCTTTATTTCGGATTGATTGAAGCGATGTATGAGACGCATCCCGTCAAAATCGATATCGCTGGAACAATCGAATCGATCTCAAAAATCACGGCAGAAGATTTGTATACGTGTCATCAGGCGTTCTACCATCCGAGCAACATGGCGTTGTTCGTCGTCGGGAACATCGAACCGGATGAGATGCTTGAATTGATTCGTGACAATCAGGCAGCTAAATCATTTGACGCGCCACCTTTAAGTGCACGTGAGACGGTGGAAGAGCCGACCACGGTTCGTCTGTCAGAACGGGTCATTGAGATGGATGTCTCGGTTCCGAAAGTGATGATTGGCTATAAAGATGTTCCACAAGCTGGAGAAGCCGGTCTCAAACAAGAGTTGACGGTGGAGCTACTCATGCACGCGCTCTTTGATACGACAGCCCCCCTCTACACGGAATTGTACGCAGAAGGGTTAATCGATGATGCATTCTCATTTGATTATACGTCAGAAGAGACGTTCGCCTTCGCCGCACTATCGATGGAAACGTCCCATGTCGATGCCTTTGTCGAGCGTGTCACGGGTGCGTTGGAGCGCCCACTTCATCTTGATCAAGAGACGCTAAATCGTAAGAAGCGGATGATGCAGGGACAATTTTTAAAGGCACTGAATTCGCCAGAGTTTATCGCCAACCAGTTCTCACGGTATGCACTCAATGAAGGGAACTTGTTCGAGATTCCGAATTTGATCGACGCGATCACATTAGATGAACTTCACGAAGCATACGTACGATTGTTCCGAAGTGAGCAACGAACGGTGTGCGTTGTCAAAAAGCCATGAAGACGTTGATTGTCGGAGCGAGCGGCGCGATTGGACGTGCCGTCTCGCTCGCTTTTCGTGAGGATGAGCTTTTGTTGCATGCGAATCGAGGTCGTGAGACACTTTCTCGAATGATGGAGACTGAGAAGCTACAGGCTGAACTGATTATATGTGACTTATCAGACCGAGCAGAAGTAGAGAAGTGGGTGTCGTCAATCGATACCGTTGATCGAATCATCTACGTCGCTGGTCACGCGCTACACGGTCTCGTCGTCGACCAATCGGTAGATGAGCTGGATCGACTTTACGATGTGCATGTACGCGCCATGGTTCGATTGATTCAGTCAGTTGTTGCGCGTAAACCGTATGACCATCCACTAGATATTGTCGTCGTCTCAAGCGTTTGGGGTGAAGTCGGGGCAGCAGCCGAAGTGTTCTATTCTACGGTCAAAGCGGCACAACTCGGTTTCGTCAAAGCGTTTGCGCGTGAAGCAGGACCGTTCAATGTTCGAATCAATGCGGTCACACCAGGGTGGATTGATACGCCGATGAATGATACGGTAGAAGAGTCGAAACAAACCGTGATGGATGACATTCCGCTTGGGCGTCTTGGTACCACTGAAGACGTGGCGAAGACGATCCGTTTTTTATGCTCATCGGATGCTTCATATATGACCGGCACAGTATTACGCATTGATGGCGGTTGGCAATGATCTCATCAAGATGCATAAACGAGTTCTTTTCAATTCTTCTAAAATAATTTAAAATAGGCAAGGTAGCGAATTTGCTCGAAAGGATGGTTCGGGATGGAACATAAATTCGAAGAGTGGTATCTCGAATATGAATTGTGTCAAAATCGACCGGGTATCCTCGGAGACATCGCGTCTCTCATGGGAATGCTTCAAATCTCCATCGTCACCATTAATGGAGTCGACCTGCAACGTCGTGGCATGCTGCTCAAAGCTCCGGCCGCAGATCATGTCCATCGACTCGAGCATATTTTAAAACGTATGGAAGCCATCGCAGTCATCAAATTGCGCCGCCCGAAATTACGGGACCGGATAGCGATTCGACATGGTCGTTACATCGACCACGACAGCGATGATAAGAAAACGTTCCGTTTCGTCCGAGAAGACTTAGGGATTCTTGTTGATTTCGTAGCAGAACTGATGAAAGAAGAACGTCATCTATTGATTGGCGTACGGGGGAACCCGCGCGTTGGGAAAACAGAATCCATCGTCGCAGCCAGTGTGTGTGCGAATAAACGGTGGTTGTTCTTGTCATCGACCCTTATGAAACAGACGGTCCGAACCTCTTTGTTTGAAGAAGAGCGGGAAGGCGATCATGTATACATAATCGATGGAGCGGTCTCTACGCGTACGATGGACGAGCGACATCGTCAACTGATCCGTGAGGTCATGCGGTTGCCTGCCGTGAAGGTCATTGAACACCCTGACCTTTATGTCCGAAACACCGATTGCGTGTACGAAGACTTTGATTATATTATTGAATTGAGAAACAATCCGGATGAGACGATTATCATCCCACAAGAAACGCATCGTGAGTCAGAATGGTTTGAATAATTATGTGAATGGAAGGTGTGGACCCCTGTGACAGAACTAGGGACTTTTTTGAAACAAAAGCGTGAGGAGAGCGGATTGACGCTCGACCAAATCCAGCAGACGACGAAGATTCAAAAGCGCTATATCATCGCGATTGAGGAAGGTGATTACAAAAATCTCCCTGGCTCTTTCTATGCACGGGCGTTCATTAAAACGTATGCGGAGTCACTCGGTCTCGATGTGGACGAATTGTATGAGACTTACGCAAAAGATCTACCAAAAATCGAAGCACAGCCATCCGTTCAACTTTCTCGTAAAAAGACGTATTCCAAAGCGTCCGAGTCGACGAGTCGAGTGTCGAGATGGGTTCCGAAAGTACTTCTCGCCCTTACCGTCTTTTTGCTCATTACAGCAATCTATTTTGCCGTAAGAAGCATCGACTTCGGTGGACAAGACGCAAGTCCGGCTGAACCACCGAGTTCAAATGTCACACTCGACCAGAACGAGGATGTCCCAGCGGATGAACCTGCAGAGGAAGAACCGGCATCAGAGGAGCCTGCTGAGGAAGAACCGCCAGCGGAATCTGGTCCGATTGCGGTAACGGAGTCAAATGGGGCGGACATCACATATGAGCTCGCGACGAGCGATAAACTATCGACCGAGATTTACGTGAAAGAATCGCCAGCCTCATATGTCGGTGTTCGTGATACATCACTTGAAGGTCCGTTCCTTGCGCCTGAATATCCGAACCAATCGAAACAGAATCCGATTGTCATTGAAGATGCTGAAACGGACACGTTACGAATCCGGATCGGACTCATCGCAGGTGTTGAGAAAATCGTCGTCAACGGTCGCGAGCTCGAGCTTCAAGAGTCTCCGGTCACACAAAATATATTTGTAAAGAGAGTCGACGCAGAATAAGTCGACTCTCCTTCTAAGAGGAGGCGTTCTACATGAACCTACCTAACCGATTGACGATGTTACGCGTGGTGTTGATTCCCGTATTCGTCGTCTTACTCGCTGTTGATTTTGATTGGGGAAACATTGCCTTTTTAGGTGCTGAGATCCCGCTACACCAATTTATCGCTGGTGTCATCTTTACCATCGCGGCTATTACAGACTGGTTGGACGGTCATTTGGCGCGGAAACACAACTTGGTCACGAACTTTGGGAAATTCATGGACCCGCTCGCGGACAAACTACTCGTGACAGCGGCGCTCGTGTTGCTCGTCGAGATGGACCTCGTGGCTGCGTGGGTAGTTGTCGTGATTCTTTCTCGTGAGTTTGCGGTCACGGGTCTTCGACTTGTCGCTGCCGACGAAGGGATTGTCGTCGCGGCAGGTAAGTCAGGCAAAGCTAAAACATGGGTGCAACTGTTCGCCATCATTTTCCTCCTATTCGGTAACCCGATTTTCAGTTATGTCGGCATCCCGTTTGGGGAATGGGCGATGTGGTTGGCTCTCGCACTCACGATTTACTCAGGTGCCGAGTATTTCGCACAAAACTACAAGATTATTGTGAAGTCGATGTAAGTCGACAAAGACGAGTTGGTTGATCTAGCTCGTCTTTTTTTTGAAGTCGAGGAGGAAATAAGATGAAACGAGCCGAAATCATTGCGGTAGGAAGCGAGTTGCTCTTAGGAGAAATCGTCAATACGAATGCGAGTTACATATCGGAACAACTGTCGAAATACGGTGTCTCGGTCTTGTATCATCAAGTTGTCGGGGATAACGCGGAACGAATGCGGGAGACGTTCGAGATTGCGCGTCGTCGTTCAGACCTTGTCATCGTTACGGGTGGACTTGGACCGACGGCAGATGATGTCACGAAGACAGTCTTGTCTGATTTGCTCGAACGCCCGATTGTTCGAGACGAAGAGGCGTTTCACACGATTCAACAATTTCTTCAGTCACGTAACCGTGAGATGAATGAAGGGGACGCTCGTCAGGCGGATGTCTTGTCAGGTGCGGACGTTTTACAAAATCCGGTCGGTCTGGCTCCAGGTATGTGGATTGAAGGGGAGACGACGTGGATGCTACTTCCTGGTGTGCCACGCGAGATGCGGGCGCTCATCGATGCGACGTTTCCGAAAAAGTTTTCAGGCGCAACGCTCGTCTCGGAATCGTTACGATTTTATGAAATTGGAGAATCGGCACTTGATAATGCCGTCAAAGACTTGTTGAACGGGTCTAACCCGACTGTCGCACCTTATGCTGAGACAGGAGAAGCGAGACTTCGAATCAGTGCTCGGGCGGTAGATGATACGGCTGCACGACTGATGATTGAAGAAATGAAAGATGAAATCTTACGACGTGTCGGTTCGTATTATTTCGGGTCAGATGACGAAACGATTGCCTCATACCTCGTGCAATCATTAACACGTCATCACCAAACATTGGCAATTGCTGAGTCATTGACCGGAGGAGAAGTCCAATCGATGATCACATCGACTCCGGGAGCATCCGCTGTCTTTTTAGGGGGAGTCGTTACCTATTCAGATGAGCTAAAAAATAGGTATTTAGGGGTCGCTCTTGATACAATTGAACAGCACTCAGTCGTCTCAAAAGAAGTTGCTTATGAGATGGTAGATGGATTAGTTAAACAAACGAATGCGGACTACGCGCTCTCGTTCACCGGTGAAGCTGGACCAACCTCAAATTCAGGGCGTCCCGTCGGTACGGTCTACATCGGGGTGAAAACACCGGATGGAATCGAGGTCATCGAACGTGTTTATCCGCATCAAGAACGTAATGTCATTCGGCTGCGGGCTGCAAAAGATGGACTATGGGCCCTCATACAACGAATTAAAAAGGCGAATAAATGTTCGTAAAAAACTTGTGTATCGCTATATGTTCACGTATAATGAAAGTATCAATTAAAGGAGGCTCATTTATCTATGAGTGATCGTAAACAAGCGTTAGAAATGGCATTGCGCCAAATTGAGAAACAATTCGGTAAAGGCTCGATTATGCGCCTTGGTGAAAATACAGACCAGCAAGTATCGGTCATCCCTTCTGGGTCGATTGCCCTCGACGTCGCACTTGGAGCGGGTGGATATCCACGCGGTCGTGTCATTGAAGTGTACGGACCAGAATCTTCAGGTAAGACGACTGTTGCCCTTCATGCGATTGCAGAAGTTCAAAAACGTGGCGGTCAAGCTGCGTTCGTCGATGCCGAGCATGCGCTCGATCCAAAGTATGCTAAAAATCTTGGCGTCAACATCGATGAGTTGTTGCTCTCTCAGCCAGATACAGGAGAACAGGCGCTCGAGATCGCTGAAGCGCTCGTTCGCTCGGGAGCAGTTGATATCCTCGTCGTCGACTCGGTTGCGGCACTCGTACCGAAAGCCGAAATCGAAGGGGAGATGGGAGACTCGCACGTCGGTCTTCAAGCTCGTTTGATGTCTCAGGCACTTCGTAAATTGTCTGGTGCAACGAACAAATCGAAAACGATTGTCATCTTCATCAACCAAATTCGTGAGAAAATTGGAATCATGTTCGGTAACCCGGAAACGACACCTGGTGGACGTGCCTTGAAGTTCTACTCTTCAGTACGCCTCGAAGTACGTCGTGCAGAAACGCTCAAACAAGGTCAAGACATGGTCGGGAACCGTACGAAGATCAAGATTGTAAAAAATAAGATCGCACCACCATTCAAGACGGCGGAAGTCGACATCATGTACGGTGAAGGGATTTCACGTGAAGGGGAACTCATCGACATCGGTGCAGACCTCGATATCGTTCAAAAGAGCGGTGCGTGGTACTCGTTCAACGAGGAGCGTCTCGGTCAAGGTCGTGAAAATGCGAAACAATACATGAAAGAAAATCCAGCCATCGCGGAAGAAGTGGAACGTCAAATTCGTGATCACTACGGCTTGAACGGAGAAAAAACAGTCACAGTTGAAGGTGAAGACGACGAAGTTCTCTCACTTCTTGATGACGAATAAGCACATGGTCTCACTCGGAATCATCCGAGTGAGATTTTTTTAGTATAATTTTTAGGCAATTGGTAGTTCTATCCTGTCCGTGCATTGCATTCTCTCTCTTAAATAAGTACAATAAAGTTATGCGCGGGCTTGCCTGCGTTACTCACTTATTAAAAAAATAAAATAACCTTGCGAAAGGGAGGTGAACATGATGGAATGGCTATACTGGCTTATTCTGATCCTCCTTTTGCCGATAGCTTTTGTTGCAGGTTTTTTTGTGCGTAAATCGATCGCCGAAGCGAAGATTCAAGGTGCCGAGACGGAAGCGACTAAGATTGTAGAACAAGCAAAACAACAATCGGAAGCGATGCAAAAAGAAGCACGGCTTGAAGTAAAAGAAGAGATGATTCAACTTCGTAATGAGACGGAACAAGAATTGCGTGAACGTCGCGAAGACCAGAAAGTGAAAGAGAATCGCCTCGTTCAAAAAGAAGAGCTTCTCGACCGTAAAGCAGATATGCTCGAGCGGAAAGAAGATTCGCTAGATGAACAGGAGCGCGGGCTCGAAAAACGCAAACGTGAAGCAGAAATGCTCGAAAGCAAAGTGGAGGACTTATACGAAGAGGCACGCCAAGAACTTGTACGCGTGGCAGCCCTCTCGAAAGATGAAGCACGTACCATCATCATGGACGAAGCGAAGCAGGAAGCGCTTCACGATGCTGCTCTCCTTCAAAAAGAAATCGAGCAAAAAGCAAAACAAGAAGCGGATAAAAAAGCGAAACACCTCTTATCTCTCACGATGCAACGATACGCTGCTGAACATGTCGCGGAGACGACGGTATCTGTCGTCAACTTACCGAGTGATGAGATGAAAGGTCGCATCATCGGGCGTGAAGGACGTAACATCCGTACGCTCGAAACGTTGACTGGAATTGATCTCATCATCGATGACACGCCAGAAGCGGTCATTTTGTCAGGTTTCGATCCGGTTCGCCGTGAAATCGCCAAAATGACGCTCGAAAAACTCGTTCAAGACGGGCGCATCCACCCGGCTCGCATCGAAGAGATGGTAGAGAAGTCTCGTCGTGAAGTCGATGAGCGCATTCGTGAGTACGGAGAAGAAGCTACTTTCGAAGCCGGTATTCACGGACTCCATCCAGACCTCGTCAAGACACTCGGTCGCATGCGCTATCGTACGAGTTATGGACAGAACGTCTTGTCTCACTCGGTCGAGGTGGCACATCTTGCCGGGATGATGGCAGCCGAACTCGGGGAAGACGTCACACTCGCGAAGCGAGCTGGACTCTTGCACGATATCGGAAAAGCGATCGACCACGAAGTCGAGGGCAGTCACGTCGAAATCGGGGTAGAGCTTGCAACGAAGTACAAGGAACATCCGGTCGTCATCAACTCGATTGCTTCCCACCACGGGGACGTCGAGGCGACATCGACGATTGCAGTACTAGTCGCAGCAGCTGACGCCTTGTCGGCAGCTCGCCCTGGAGCTCGTCAAGAGACGCTAGAAAGCTACATTCGCCGTCTCGAACGACTCGAGTCAATCTGTGAGTCGTTTGAAGGTGTCGAGAAATCGTATGCGATTCAAGCGGGACGTGAAGTTCGAATTATCGTTCGCCCTGACGTCGTCGACGATGTCGTCGCCGGTAAGATGGCACGCGATATTTGTAAACGAATCGAGGATGAACTCGATTATCCTGGACAAATTAAAGTGACGGTTATTCGTGAAACACGTTCCGTCGATTATGCGAAGTAAACGAAGCGGAGAATTTCTCCGCTTTTTCTGTTTGAGGGAGGATTTTATATGAAAATTTTATTTATCGGTGATGTCGTCGGGAAACCCGGACGAGATATTTTGAGCAATCAAATTGGTCGGTTGAAAGACAAATACAACCCGACGTTCATGCTCGTCAACGGTGAGAATGCGGCAAACGGTCGTGGTCTCACAAAAAAGATTTATCAACAGTTTTTAGAACTCGGCTTCCATGGGGTGACGATGGGGAACCATACGTGGGATAACCGTGACATCTTTGATTGGATCGACGATGCCGACCGGATCGTCCGTCCAGCAAACTATCCGGACGGGACACCTGGGGTCGGGATGATGAAGTTAAAACAAAATGGAAAGAAATTGGCCGTCATTAACGTCATGGGCAATGTCTTCTTGCCATCCCTTGACTGTCCGTTCCGTACCGTCGATCGTCTCGTTGAAGAAGTGCGTGACGAGGTAGACGCCATCTTCGTCGATGTCCATGCCGAGGCGACAAGTGAGAAGATTGCGATGGGGTATCACCTTGACGGGCGTGCCCAAGCCGTAGTCGGGACGCATACGCACGTACAGACGGCAGATGAACGTGTCTTGCCGAACGGGACAGCGTATATTACCGACGTCGGGATGACGGGTCCACTTGACGGGGTACTCGGGATGGATGCATCCGTTGTTTTAAAAAAATTTATGACACAACTCCCAGTTCGGTTTGAAGTTGCCGAGGGACGGGAACAACTTAATGGAGTTTTCATTACAATCGATGATCAGACGAAACGAGCGACAAAAATCGAACGAATACACCTAGATGATCAGACCGTCTGGTTTGATTGAACAACCTACCCGAGGGGGAAACAAGAATGGACGTACTCAAAGTTTCGGCAAAATCGAACCCTAACTCCGTTGCGGGTGCTTTAGCGGGTGTGCTACGTGAAAAAGGAACGTGTGAGATACAGGCGATTGGGGCAGGTGCGCTGAATCAGTCCATCAAAGCCGTCGCGATCGCCAGAGGCTTCGTCGCGCCAAGCGGTCTCGATTTGATTTGCATTCCAGCCTTTACCGATATTATGATTGACGGAGAGGAACGTACTGCCATCAAGCTCATCATTGAGCCACGATGAGCGGTCGGGACATAGGTCCTATTCTTGTGAAGAGGAGCCATCGGCGCGGATGGCTCCTCTTTTTTTGTGGAAAATGGACGTTCCGTCTTCTCAGTTTCGTCATTTTATGACAAGATGATAAAGAACGTATCGTTCGATCATAAGAGACAAGAGGGGGACGTTTTCAATGGAACAACTCGTGTCAACCACAGAGAAGGAAACAACGACACCAGTAATGAAAGCGATTCAAAAGCACACGGCCGGTTTTGGGGCAAAACTGGTCGAGGTACCGGTTCCGACGCCAGGGCCTGGAGAAGTACTCATTCAAGTCAAAGCGACATCGATTTGCGGGACCGATGTTCATATCTATGAGTGGGATGAATGGTCACAGAGCCGCGTCAAACCACCATATGTATTCGGTCATGAGTTTTCGGGAGAAGTCGTGGCACTCGGGGAAGGGACGAAACGCATCAAAATCGGACAGACCGTATCCGCTGAGACGCATATCGTCTGCCATCAGTGTAAACAATGTTTGCGTGGACAGTATCACATCTGTAAAAATACAAAAATCATCGGTGTGGACACGCAAGGTTGTTTTGCAGAGTACGTCGTTATGCCTGAAGAGAACCTATGGGTGAACCCAGAAACGATGCCGGCCAAATTGGCATCCATTCAAGAACCGCTCGGAAACGCGGTACACACGGTGCTAGCGAGTGACGTGTCTGCCAAATCGGTCGCCATCGTCGGATGTGGACCGATCGGACTCATGGCCGTTGGCGTTGCCAAAGCAGCTGGCGCGAGTCGTGTCTATGCGATTGATGTCAATCCGTATCGTTTAAAGCTCGCAGAAGAGATGGGGGCAGATGTCGTCATCAACAGTTTAGAAGAGAATCCTCTCGAATTGATTGAACGTGAGACGGATGGAGACGGAATCGATGTCGTCTGCGAGATGAGCGGTCATCCGATTGCCATCGATCAGGCGTTCAAAATGGTCACGGCAGGCGGGGATGTCAACGTCCTGTCACTCCCTGCTCGTCCGGTCGCCATCGACCTCACGCGTGATGTCGTTTTCAAAGGCGTCCGTGTCCAAGGGATTACAGGACGGAAGATGTACGAGACGTGGGGCCAAGTCTCGACGATGCTCGCGACAGGTCAGTTGAATGTCGAACCGATTATTACGCACGTTTTCAAGCTCGAGGAGTTCGAAAAAGGGTTCGAACTCATGCGGGCAGGGAAATGTGGGAAAGTCGTCTTACTACCTTAAAGGGGGAAACAACATGGCATTTGAACATATTACAGAAGCAATCAATGAGATGAAAGAACAGGGGACGTTCCGTAAGCTCGTCCCACTCGAATCGGCACAAGGGAACGAAGTGACAATTGACGGGAAGTCACTCGTCCAGCTGTCATCAAACAACTATCTCGGACTAGCGAACCATCCACGTTTGAAGCATGCAGCGATTGAAGCGGTCGAACAGTACGGTGCAGGAACAGGATCGGTCCGGACGATTGCCGGTACGTTCGAGATGCACGAAGCATTTGAGCGCGAACTCGCCGAGTTCAAACATACGGAAGCCTCACTCGTCTTCCAATCAGGATTTGCGACGAACCTTGGGGTCTTGTCTGCACTTCTCGGACCGGAAGATGTCGTCATCAGTGACGCACTCAACCATGCGTCGATTATCGACGGGATTCGTCTTACGAAAGCAGCGCGACGCATTTATAAGCACGTCGACCTTGAAGACTTGGAGAAGGCATTAAAAGAAACACAAGATTATCGGACACGTCTCGTCGTAACGGACGGTGTGTTCTCGATGGACGGGAACATCGCACCACTTCCGGCGATTGTCGAACTTGCAGAGAAATATGACGCTGCTGTCATGGTTGATGATGCGCACGCATCTGGCGTTCTCGGGAAGAACGGTCGCGGAACGGTCAACCACTTCGGTTTAGACGGACGTGTCGCGTTACAGGTCGGGACGCTCTCGAAGGCAATCGGTGTCTTAGGCGGGTATGTTGCCTGTTCACAAGACGTACGCGATTACTTGATCCATAAAGGTCGTCCGTTCCTCTTCTCGACATCACATCCACCGGCAGTCGTAGCGGCGAACCGTGAAGCGATCCGTGTCATGAAAGAGGAAGAAGAGTTGTTCGATAAGTTGTGGGCGAACACGGAATTCTTCAAGAACGGACTACGCGACCTCGGCTTCGATATCGGACATGCGACGACACCAATCACCCCGGTCATGCTTGGCGAAGAGACGCTTGCGCATACGTTCTCAGACAAATTGAAAGAGCATGGCGTATTCGCTCAGAGTATCGCTTTCCCAACGGTCGAGCGTGGAAAAGCACGCATCCGGACCATCGTCACAGCGGAGCACACAAGAGATGACCTCGAACGTGCACTTGAGGCGTTCAAAACAGTCGCAGAAGAATTGAATGTGACACTACACGCATAAACGAGGACTGCAGACAATCTGTCTGCAGTTTTTTGATGGGATCTGTACACGAAATCGATTATATTCAGATAGAGCATAGATAGGGTAAACGAGAAATGTAGCATTTTCTTTGATATTTCAATTACCGTATTATTAGATTTTTATAAATCAAAAAGAGCGAGGAAAAGCTATGTTTCAGCAAGTAATATTTCAAGTGGGAATGGTGTTAGATCGAGAGACGTTTTCCATTCTAACGATTTCACCACCATTCATCATAAATGTGATCTTTAGCGTCATGATTGTGATATATGTCTTGTACTTTCGGAGTGAGGGTTGGAAAGAGAAAATGTGGAACGTTGTACTAATGTGCTACGCGCTCTTATTCATCTCTGTCTATATAGGAGCCTGGTTTGTGAGGCTGAAATACAACCTTACACCGAGTTTCGATGAGTCGTTCGCCCTCGAATCCTTTCCTGGATGGAAGGTTTTTTTCAATCAATGGATTGAGAACGGGATAGAAGAACCGAATTTGACAGCGAATGCGATTACGTTTGGTGCATTGTTGTTCTACTCTCGGAAGTTAAAAAGTAGAATTATGTGGGTGTTAAGATTACTTGCAATGATTCCTGTCAGTTTGTTTTTCATCATGTATATTCCGCAATTCCTTAGTTGGTTATTCCGATAAAAAAGAAGCAAGGCGCATTGCCTTGCTTAAATCGTGATCATTCCTCTAAATCCTCGAGCCGCATAATAAGAGTCTGCACCATTGTGATAGACGAAGGTGTGATCATAACGGCGGTCGCAGAACAGGGCGCCACCTTTTTGACGAATCTCATTCGGTGTCAGAATCCAACTCGAGGTCTTCAAATCGAATTGACCGAGCGTTTGTAAATGTCGGTATATTTCTTCGTCGAGAAGGGTGATGCCCATCTGTTCAGATAAGGCGACCGCGCTTCCGATGGGCTTATTCTTTTTACGTGCCTCAAGAGCTGGTTCGTCATAACAGAGACTTCGTCGACCACTCGGACTCTCGACTGAACAGTCGCAAAAAGCGAGATCTCCGTTAGCTAGACGTATCACGTCGGGTTCGCCTCCTGTCTGTTCCATTAAGGAGAGTGTAGCCAACTTGTCCTGATTAACTTGAATTCGTTCCAATACGTCTGACCAGATGAGGTCAGGATGACGTTCAACGTTTTCAGTGAATCGAGACTCGAGGGTATTAAGTAATTCTAGGGTTTCTTCGTGTGAAAGCTTCGACATGAGAATCACTCCGATCAATTGTTTCTTTTAGTATACGATATGAATCGCTACAGTTTGTCTTATCCATTGTGAGAAAGGGGAATCTAATTTGAATTTTGATGAAATATACGTTGAGCATCTAAAAGTGAATGTATTTCAGACAATGGATCTGTTCACATTGAAAACAGACTATTTGAGTCGATTGCCTGTCGGTTCGTATCGAGTCACAGACTATTGTGAACTTGACGTGATTGTCACAAAGTCACAATTAGGACGACTTCGGTACGTTGACTTGACCTTGCCGTTGGGCGTTTATATAGAGGGACAGCTTCTCTTTTTGTATGATCCGTATCGTCGTGCGATCTATTCAACACATGCACGAGTCGATTATCCAAATGAACAAAGTATCTCGACTGTTGATTTCTTATGTGCTCATAGTCACGACTTTCATGATCCTGATTCGTATTCACTGAAGAGTGAAGACTTGTATAAATTACCATCGGATAGTCATTGGAGGGAATTTGGGTTGCCGAAAGTAAAGTCATCTGCCACATTCCTCTTGCGACTAGTCAAATCACTGAACGTCTCTTCATTTCAGACAGTTTCGAAGAAAAATCGATTTCTATCTGATCTCAAAAAATGGGCAGATCAGACAAAGTGTGAGTACAGTATTGAACATAATGAAAAATGGATGTGGTCGAATGACTATATGATGACCTGTAATTTTTCAAATGTATCTGATGTTGAACTTCTTCAATTGGTTACGATGATTGAGGCAAGTGGAGAAATAGATGGAATTCGTTTTTTGATTAAGACCGAAGCGTGTATTCTGTCACTTTTTATTTTAGGAGATTTGAAACGTGGCTATGGCGTCGGAGTGTTTCAATACGAAATTGACTAAAAGGGGGGATGACAATGAAGTTCGAAGATTTATTCTTCTATCACGGTATGATGCACGTGTTTGATTTTCAACATGATTTAGGATCGAGCCGTCTTACTTTTCAATTACAGTTACTCGATCACCAGAAGAAGCGAAACACGAGATTCCGTGAACGGGTCGAAGTTGGTGGAGTTCATTCCCAGCGAGAAGTGATCAATGTAAAACTATGTTTTGAAGACGTGATCTACTTAGAGACTATTCAAGAGTCATTTGCGGATGGAATCATGGATGAACCGTCAGATGAGTTTGGGGGGTCACAAATCAAGCGATTCGAGCAATCCGGATATTTGGATTTTTTGAAACGAACGCGTTTCTCATTTTGGGAAGTGATACATGATGACTCAACAATCTTCACGCACTATCGCATTTGTGGGCTGAACTCAGTTCTAGAAATCATCACGCTTTCGGAACCGACCATTGCATCTGTGCTTTCACTCGATTGTATTCGAAAAGGGAGTCCAACCATATATTTTGGTGGAAAGTTCTATACATAAAGGCGCCCTCTCTTTGAGAAGGCGCCTGTTACTTATACAGATGATACGGTCAAGATGGACTGTTCTGTTAATCGCCCGATCCATATCAACGGAAGTGTCAAGAATGCTCCGAGAAGGTAAACCGAATCAATCGGTAGTCCGTCCGCAAGAAGTCCGAACAGTAAACTCCCCACACTGAATGCAAGGGCGTATCCTGTCTGTTGCACACTATATACATAAGGAAGCTGTGTAGCCGGAATCTGTTCTTGAATGACGGTGTTCGTCTGGATGATGCGAATTTGTGTCGCTGCGCCTTGAATCACTAGCGCCAAAATTGCAAAGGCGAGATGTGCAGTCATGCCGAACAAGAGGGCGGCGACAATGGATAAGATGGCGGTCGATGATAACGAGGGCGCTTGTCGTGACCGATAAAGGTAGGCGCTCACCGCAATCATACTGATTAAAAATGCTGCGTTGAGCGTCCCCCACCAGCCTGTATCGACTTGTAGATGTCGCTCGAGATAGACGAGAAGCAACGCTGAAATCCAGAGCGTGCTGACAAATGATTCATACGTCACAAACCATGTCACACGACGGGCGAATGGTGACGTTCTTACATAAGTAAGACTGGCGCGTAAGGTAATCGATTCATCCGTTACATCATCGACGACGTCTTCCGCAAGCGATTGATCGAAGTAAATTGTCACAATCGTGGAAAGAACGAAGAGGACGAGGGAAACGATTAACGCAATGGTGCTCGACGTGAGAGAGACGAGCATCGTCCCGAGTGGCCACATCGCGAGTTGGATGAACTGATTGGACCCTTGCACGAGGCTGTTCGCTTGTTGACGATTCGTCGTCAATCTTGGGATGAATGATGCTTGGATGGGACGTGCGAACCCATCGAGGAAAGCGATCAACACGACAAGACCGAGAACTAGAATCGAATCCGTGAAGAGAACGAGAACAAGGGTGACCGTCTTCATCAGTTGTGACAGGACGAGCGTTTTCCCTAGCGAGTAGCGGCTGAGGATACGGGCGAAAAAGAGTCCGCTGAGTGTCATACCGGCAGTCACGGCAATCGGGAAGCTGGCCGCCATGAGAGCGGAACCGGTTTGTTGATACAACGAGGCAATGAGCGCGACGATGTATAGGACATCGCCAATATTGGCGAGCCATTGGCTAACGAGCAGTGTATAAAACGATTTCATCACAAATCTCCTCCGAATCTATTCAATTAGGTAGGGTGGACGAATCGTTTTTACACATTTTCACCTCTTCATAAAATAATATAAAAATAATTATACAAAATTTGATGAATTCTGTAAACTTATCGTATGGGTAAAATTGTATTTGTGAGATGGAGAATTGAATATGCGGAGTTGATTTTATGGTTTACTTAAAAGAGTAACCACAACATCCCCTTTTGAAGTTGAAGTGACGAATATTATTTAAAGTTGATATAAAATGATACATATTTTGATAAGTGAGAAGGATGAGGTAAAAATGCTTGAATATAAATTAAATAACGATATCACACTTAGAATGTTTAATGTAAACGATGCAGACGCACTGTTTGAACTGACGATGGCATCGAAGCCTTATCTACGAGAGTGGCTCGGTTGGCTTGACTACATTGAATCAGTGGAAGACTCGAAGCGGAACATAGAAGGACGAATCAAAGGGCTGATTGAGACGGGTGGATTCCCAAAATCATTCGCTGTGATCTATAAAGGCGTGCTTGCCGGGACAATCGGATTTAACGAAATCAATCGTGGGATTCAATGCGGTACAATTGGTTACTGGCTCGGACAAGAGTTTCAAGGTAATGGAATCATGAGTCAAGCGCTCGAGACCATCATCGAGTACGGATTCCGAGACCTTAAACTAAATAAGATTGAGATTCGAGTTGCGACTGAAAATGTAAAGAGTCGTGCACTCCCGGAACGACTTGGCTTTAGGGAAGAAGGGCTCATTCGAGATGCAGAATGGCTGTATGATCGTTATGTTGATCATGTTGTTTATGGGTTGCTTCAGGATGAATGGAGAGGAAATAATGACTGACGTGAATCAAGAATTTGTTAGGGCAATCTATGACACTGTGATCAGAGAAGGAATCGATGAATATAAAGAAATGTATGAGACGGTAGAAGTGGATTCAAACATGGATGCGTTTTGGAATTTATATCAAAACTCTAATCCAGAAGAAAAGGAAATCTTATTAAAGATGATGGAACAAATCATGATTGATACAGTCTCTCATATGCTAGGGATTATTGACGGAAGTTCCACACTAAATGATAGCGAGCTCGAGCCTAAGTTATTGCTAGACTCACAAGATACAAAGAATGAATTGCAGGACTCATTCTTAGAATTGGTCGAATTGAACTTGGATGGCAATGACGAGGAGAATAGAAGATAAGATATTATATTGAGTTATATGATGATTCTAACGATCGATTTGAAGTGGCTTCGTATTTTCCACTAGATTCTTGAGTTACATGACAAAGACCCGTCCTTCACGAGAGGGCGGGTCTTTCGTCTGACTCGAACAATTCAGTACCGAATTCTTCATACGCCTGTTCATAGCGACGTAAGGAAGATTCTTTATGCATACACGTGACGTTCATTCGCTCAGATGGAGTCATATCGGTTGCATACGTTTTTAACACATGGGCGTTTCGAAGCATTGACGGGGTGACCGATCGTGCGAGTCCGCTCCGTTCATTTAGCTGTCGCATCATCTTCGTGATCATGACGATCGTCAATTGCTTCGGTTGATTCTTCGCATACACCCAGCGGAACGTCATTCGCGCGAAATCAAATGAGACGAAGACTGGATCTTCCGAGTACCAGCGTGGTCGCACCGGTGTCGGGATGTCAGCTAGGTAGTTCATGAGTAACGATTGGTCTTCTTGCGAGAGCTTCAACGTGAACTGGTTCCCGAGACGGTCATACACGTCAAAGGTGTGATCAGCCAGATGCAGGTCGCTCATACGCAAACGAATGATGTGATGGACGCGCAAGCCGTATTTATAGAAGAGCGTCACAATCAGTTCGTTACGATTGACAAGATAAGGATGGGCTTGCAACTGATTCTCGCTCAAGCCCCTCGTCGAACGAATCGTATGAACAAGACGATTGAATTCAGACTCGAGTGCGATTTGGTCGATGGATAACGTATGTGCCGGCTGCGAGTAGGCAAGCATCTTCTTCCGAAGCGGATTTAAAAAGTGGGTCAGGCTATTAATGACCGTGACGATTCGAGCGACGGTCGCCTGTTGATAGTGCTTCTCTTCGATTAAAAAGTCATTCACAAACGTCTTCCACGATTCGATGGGGACGTCTAACCAGTCCGTCGGTTCGTTCAGTTCGACATTGTGGTCGTGAAAGTATTTATGCACGTCAATCAAGTCGTAGCGATATCGTTTTAGCGTCGAGGGTTGACGGCCGCTTGCTCCGAGATGATACAAGTATGTTTCGATAAATTCCGGGAGCGGATAGTCTTTTCTACGTTTCGTCATGGTCGAGCCTCCTTCTTCTTTTATCCTACCACAAACGGACGTTCTCTATACGTTGATTCGTGGTAAGATGAAAGGTGAGACTTTATGGAATGAGGGATTACATGATAGAACGTGAAAAAGTTGTCATCGTCGGCTGTCAGTTACCGAATGTCGATGATTGGACATATGAACAGTCGATGGGCGAGCTCGTCGAACTCGTGGACACGGCGCAAGGTGAAGTCGTCGCACGACTCGACCAGAAACGTCAACAAGTCGACCGTCGTACCTTTATCGGGAAAGGGAAAATTGAGGAGCTCGCGATGCTCGTCGAACAGTTCGAGCCGGATTTGTTAATCTTCAACGCCGAGTTGACACCGGCGCAGTCGAAGAACATTCGCATCGCCTTGAACGACCCGGATGAGATGAAGCTGATTGACCGTACACAGCTCATCTTAGATATCTTTGCGAGCCGTGCGCAATCGCGCGAAGGGAAATTGCAGGTCGAACTCGCGCAGATGAACTATTTACTACCACGTCTCATCGGACAAGGGACACAGCTCTCGCGACTCGGTGGTGGAATCGGGACTCGTGGACCGGGTGAGACAAAACTTGAGTCGGACCGTCGCCACATCAAGCGTCGCATCGATGAGATTACGAAACAACTCGAAGGAACGGTCGCACACCGAGATCGCTACCGGGAACGTCGGAAAGAAAATCGCGTCTTCCAGGTCGCGCTCGTCGGGTATACGAATGCTGGGAAGTCGACAATCTTTAATCGATTGACGGATGCAGATACGTATGAACAGGATGAGTTGTTCGCAACACTTGACCCGTTGACGCGTGAACTCGAACTTCCACGCGGTGGAAAAGTGTTGATTACCGATACGGTCGGATTTATTCGTGATTTACCGACGAAACTCGTTGCCGCTTTCCGTTCGACTTTGGAAGAAGTGGTCGGTGCCGATTTGATCCTCCACGTCATCGATGCATCGAACCCACATTATTTGAACCAAATCGATACAACGAATGCGGTATTGGAAGAACTCGGTGCGAGTGAGGTCCCACAACTCGAGGTATATAATAAGAAAGACCGGCTCACAGAAGACTTCGTCGGTGGACCGCTGTTGATCTCTGCGATCGCATCAGAAGACATCGAACAGTTGACTGGTGCACTCGAAAATAAAATCTCGGACATTTTAACAAAAGTCCACGTCGTCTTACCGGTGACGGCTTTTGAACATTACCACCCAGCCAAAGAGGCGATGTACCGTCTTGAAGAAAAATTCTTGGATGACGGTTCTGTCGAGTTGGTAGGCTATATGAGAGAAGACACGCGTCTATATGCGACGCTAAAACAATTTGAGGTGTAAGTATGTGGCAAGAAAAGATTGAACATTATGATGCACTCGCGCCGTATGTGAAAATGGCCGAGGCACGAGTGAAACCATTTTTTGAGAAGATTGAAGAGACGGCTGAGTTCAACCAGTATCGTGTTCTCGAATCGTTTAAAAAGCACAAAGTATCGGATTTCCATTTTAATCCGACGACGGGGTATGGATATGATGATCTCGGTCGTGACACGCTCGAGTCGATTTATGCAGACGTGTTCGGAGCAGAGCTTGCATTATGCCGACCGCAAATCATCTCGGGTACGCATGCAATCGGGATTGCCTTGTTCGGTGTCCTTCTACCAGGTGACGAATTGCTGTATATCACAGGGAAGCCATATGACACGCTCGAGGAAATCGTCGGCATCCGTGGGGACGGTCGCGGCTCATTAAAAGAGCTTGGTGTCCACTATGATACTGTCGAATTAAAGGAAGAACGTGAAATCGACATCGACCGCGTCATCGAACGGATTCGTCCGGAGACGAAACTCGTCGGGATTCAGCGCTCGAAAGGATATGCGAATCGTCGCAGCATTCCAGTCGAAGAAATCAAGATCGCCATTGAACGCATCAAAGCGGCGCATCCGCATGTGTATGTGTTCGTGGACAATTGCTACGGTGAATTTGTCGAGACAATTGAACCGACGCACGTCGGAGCCGACTTGATGGCGGGTTCCTTGATTAAGAACCCAGGAGGCGGGTTGGCGAAGACGGGAGGGTATATCGCAGGGACGAAAGAACTGATTGAACGTTGTTCGTTCCGGATGACGACTCCAGGTATCGGGAGTGAAGCCGGACCATCACTCTATTCGCTTCAAGAAATGTATCAGGGCTTTTATATGGCTCCTCATACTGTCGCACAGGCATTGAAAGGGGCACACTTGACGGCAAGCCTTTTATCGTTGATTGGATTTGAGACTGACCCACATTATTCGACTCCAAGAACGGACTTGATTCAGTCAGTGACGTTCCGCGACCGTGAGAAGATGATCGCGTTTTGTCAAAGCATCCAAATGGCATCACCGGTAAACGCTCATGCGTTACCCGTTCCGGCCTATATGCCTGGATATGAGGATGATGTCATCATGGCAGCAGGGACGTTCATCCAAGGTTCATCAATCGAGCTGTCAGCGGATGGACCACTCCGGGCACCATACACAGCGTATGTTCAAGGTGGTCTGACGTATGCTCATGTGAAAGTCGCGCTTATGTTGGCGTTGAGCCAATTACACGATAAAGGACTGGTCGAATTTAACGACCAAAATCAACAAGCACATTTGTAACCGTTCTGTCATGTTAACTTTCTTAACATCTATTGACAGGATTGTTGTCATGTATTATTCTCACATTGTGAGACAGAAAAGGAGGGGTAAGGATGGCTGATCAATTTCGTCGCTCCAACCCGTTGTTTCCGATTGGAATCGTCCAAGATCTGACGCAACTGACTGGTAGACAGATTCGGTATTATGAAGAACAGGGTCTGATTTCGCCTAGTCGGACGGAATCGAAACGACGGCTTTATTCCTTTAATGATGTCGAACGTCTACTCGCAATCAAGGATTACATTGACCAAGGCTTTAATTTGGCGGCAATTCGCCACATGTTAGAGCAAGAAGGTGAAAAAGAAGCGGAAACGTCTGCTCCGGCCGCACCGGTCAATGAAGCACCAAAGGTTTCGGAAAAAGAGTTACATCATTTGTTGAAAACACAGCTTCAAGAAGCCGGTCGTTTCAATAAGACGTCGCTCATTCAAGGCGAGCTTTCACGTTTTTATCGATAACGCCGCACACATCAACCATTACACAATGTGAGAGGGGACATTTTACCATGGCCAGAAAAACGTTCACAAAAGAAGACATTAAACGCATCGCACAAGAGGAAGACGTACGCTTTATTCGTCTTCAATTCACGGATATCCTCGGAACAATCAAAAACGTCGAGGTACCGATCAGCCAATTGGACAAAGCACTTGATAACAAGATGATGTTTGACGGATCGTCAATCGAAGGATTCGTCCGCATCGAGGAATCAGACATGTACTTATATCCAGACCTCAACACATGGGTTGTCTTCCCGTGGACAGATGGCAGCGGAAAAGTCGCTCGCTTAATTTGTGATATTTATAACCCAGACGGTACACCATTCAGTGGTGACCCGCGCGGTACACTCAAGCGTAACCTTGAGAAAATGCAAAAACTTGGCTTCTCAGCGTTCAACGTTGGACCAGAGCCAGAATTCTTCTTGTTCAAGAAAGACGCATCAGGTCGTCCGACACTTGAACTCAACGACCAAGGTGGATACTTCGACTTGGCACCAGTTGACCTCGGTGAAAACTGCCGTAAAGAAATCGTCATCGAACTTGAAAACATGGGCTTTGAAATCGAAGCATCACACCACGAAGTTGCACCAGGACAACACGAAATCGACTTCAAATACGCAGATGCTGTCACAACGGCAGATAACATCCAAACGTTCAAGCTCGTTGTTAAGACGATCGCTGCGAAGTATGGTCTTCACGCGACATTCATGCCAAAACCACTCTTTGGAGTGAACGGTTCAGGAATGCACGCGAACATGTCACTCTTCAAAGGCGACACAAACGTCTTCTACGATCCAAATGGCGACATGGAACTTTCAGACACAGCTCGCGCGTTCACAGCTGGTATCTTGGAGCACGCTCGTGCGTTCACAGCAGTATGTAACCCGACTGTGAACTCTTACAAGCGTCTCGTACCTGGTTACGAAGCACCTTGCTACGTTGCATGGAGCGCACGCAACCGTTCACCACTTGTACGTGTACCAGCAGCACGTGGCCTCTCGACTCGTATCGAAGTACGTTCGGTTGACCCAGCAGCGAACCCGTACCTCGCACTTGCAGCTCTCTTGGCTTCAGGTCTTGACGGAATCGAAAAAGATTTGAATGCACCAAAACCAATCGATAGCAACATCTACGTGATGGACAAACCAGAGCGTGTAGCGAACGGGATCGACGACCTTCCAGCAACGCTCTTCGACGCACTCGAAGTGCTTCGTGCGGACAAAGTCGTGATGGAATCACTCGGTGAGCACATCGGCGAACACTTCCTCGAATTGAAAGAAATCGAGTGGGATATGTTCCGTATGCAAGTAACGGAGTGGGAACGCGATCAGTACATGACGCTCTACTAATAGAAGAGATATGCAAAAAGAGCACGGAATGACCTTCAGCTGAAGATCATTCCGTGCTCTTTATTTGCAATATTAAGTGTACGGTCGCTCAATTGATTTCTTTCTTGTTATGTTTGTTTATCCTCTTTTGACTTGATTGGAACCCAAACTTCGCTATAGACGTTCTCATAACCCATTTCAATTTTACTAAATGTAATCCCTGGTAAGTCTTGAAGTTCATATCCGGAAGATGGCAACCATTCTGCGTAGGTTTTAGCCATCGTTTCTTGAAGCGTTTGTGGGAATGGACCGCAATTCGGGAAGACAGCCCACAAGCTTTTCGGAATTGAGATTTGTTCTAGGTCATCATATACATCTTCTCTTGTCGTAGCGAACCCGATCATATGGGTCAAATATCCTTCTTCTTCTAAGTGACCATCATCGAAATTGAACGATGCATTTAGTACATGGTTCGGGTAAAGATTTCCCATTTCACGCATATGCATACGCTGTTGTTCACTTATAGACTGTGCTAACGCCACAATTTCTTGATTTATCCCTTCGAACTGGATAGGGACACGTTTTGAAACACCGACGATTTGAAATGCGTCTTTCTCTTCTATTTTGAATTCCATTGATGTTCCTCCTTTGATATCGATATAAAACGTGAAGCGAGGAAACGACTTTTGTATATGATTCTTCATGACTTCGGAAGGCAAGAATCCTGACCACTCTCGAAATGCTCTCGAGAAGCCTTCGATCGAATGGTAACCATATCGAAATGCAACATCTGTCACGCTAGAACCATGAATCAATTCCTCATTCGCAATCGATAGACGGCGATTTCGGATGTAAGTAGTCAATGTTATTCCCGACATATACGAAAACATTCTTTTAAAATGGTGGGCAGAGAGCCCGGTGATTTTTGTGATGTCAGAATCTGAAATTTCTTCGGTCAATTGCTGTTCGATATGTTCCATTAACTCATTTAGCGCTTCTACCAACATCATCACCTCCTTCATAATTCGACTATAAGGGAATTGCATCTGAGTATCTTGATGATTTGAGTACAAGAATTATCGGATAGGAAAAATGAATACATACTTCAACACATTATGGTATGAATACCCTAATGTGTTGCGAATTCGTCTGTAAAAAAGACCACCTCCGCGAAAAACGGCAGGTGGTCTTTTAAATTGTTCAGAATGCTTTTTTTATAAATGTCGATGTATAGTCGAGCGTCGTGTGCAGTGTCGTTGCAAATACAAGACCTAAAAAGAACGACATGCCGTGTACGTCCACCCACGACCGGATTTCTGTTTCATATGCTGTGAAGGGCAAGAGCAGAATGAGTGGGAAGCCGATGTACGCAATCCGAATCAGATCACTCAAAACAGGTAAATGCGAAAAGAGCGAACGGTGCGGCATGAGCTTCACATATGGGAGCCATATGAATTTAAGTGGACCCCATCGGTAATAGGCATCTGATTTTAAGTCAAGATCTGGGGAGAGCCAGAGTGTACCGATAATCGCACCGATGATCAATGCGAACGGAATATCGATGTCAATAAAAGGCGTGGCAACCGCAAGTGCGCCGGTTGCCACGAGATTCGTTCGGGTATGGGTCTTGCCACTAGCCATTAATGAATCGTCCGGTATACACCGATGACCTTCCCTAAAATCGAGACGTTGTCAAAATACATCGCTTCCAACTCATCGTTTTCCGGTTGAAGACGGACTTTTGAAGCTTCTTTATAAATCCGTTTCACAGTCGCCTCGCCCTCATCGGTCATGGCGACGACAATCTCTCCATTGTTGGCGGTGCTTTGCTGACGAACGAGCACGCGGTCCCCGTCCAAAATTCCGGCGTTGATCATAGAATCTCCGGAAACGGACAACATATATACATTATCTGAACCGACGATATGTGCCGGGAGCGGGAAGTGTTCTTCCACGTTCTCGATGGCGGTAATCGGTGTCCCGGCGGTAACTTTCCCGATGACCGGTACGTACATGACGGACTCCTGCTCTTCCATTGCCGGCATATCTTCAGTCAAAATTTCAATCGCGCGAGGTTTCGTCTTGTCTCGACGGATCAACCCGCGTTTTTCCAAACGATCTAAGTGACCGTGTACGGTCGAACTAGAAGCAAGGCCGACGGCTTCTCCAATTTCACGAACAGAAGGCGGATATCCCTTTGCCCGAACTTCGTCTTTGATGAAATCAAGAATCTGTTGTTGTCGCGCTGACATTTTTTTCATTATGTTCACCTCGATGTAATCGAATAACCTGCAAACGCATCCTATTCTTTATGTGTCTAGTGTAACACAAGAACACATGAGCGTACAAACATTCGTTCGTTTTTTTGTGTTGACCGAACACGGGTTCTTGTTTTATGATGAGAACAGATAAACGAACAAACGTTCTAACGAACATATATTCTTATACAGGAGGCAATGTAATCATGAAAGACACACTTAACGGAATCATTTTAGTCGGGATGCTCTTGGTCGGGATGTTCGCTTTTTATTTGGCAGGGGAGATGCGAGGGGAACCGGCAGTAGTCGAACCAGTCGTCACTACGGAAGAGCGTACGATTGAAGAAGAAGTCGCTTATGTCCAAGCGGAATCACTCGAAGCACAAATTATGGCAGAACGAGAAGAGCATCATGAACGAAAAACAAAATGGTATGCCGCTGAGTGATTGTTGATCATTGCGAACCGTTCTCGAACTGTGTATCGTAAGGAATGAATGCGATGAAAGGGAGTGATGCGATGCGAGTCGTCATCTATTGTCGGGTATCGACGAACAAGTCCACCCAAGAGACATCACTCAGTCGACAAGTCGATGAATTACAGCATCTGGCTTCGCAACTAGGGGCAGAAGTCATAGAAATCATCACGGAGCAAGAGAGTGGATATGAAGTGAATCGACAGGGGCTCCTTGATTTGCTTGACCATGTGTCGATGTCTGATTTGGATGCCGTACTTGTCACGGACGACAGTCGTCTGGGACGAGGAAATGCCAAGATTGCCATCTTGCACACATTGATGAAGCATGACGTTCGGTTGCTGACGATGCAATCAACGTCGGACTATGTCGTTTCTGATGCCGAAAAAATGGTATTAGAAATTGTCAGTGTTGTGGAAGAGTATCAACGTAAAATTCACAACGCTAAAATTTCTCGTGGGATGCGCCGTGCCGTCGCCAACGGATTCAACCCACAGCGCAATATTCAAAACAACGATCAAGGTGGGCGACACCGAATTGAAGTGCCGATTGAGGAGATTATCCAACTGCGCGAGCGCGGGTTGACGTTTGCTGAGATTGCGGCAACACTCCGTGGATTCGGTTATGAAGTGTCGAAAGCGACCGTCAATCGACGGTATCTCGAGCACCAGTCAGTAGCTGAAACTTGATTCTTCCTCTCTGATTTTGTAAAGTATAAGAACAAATTCACTAGAGAGGGGGCGAGTCAGATGTTAGCACCAGGACAATTGGAGCGAATCAATTTCCTCGCCAACAAAGCGAAGACAGAAGGACTGTCTCAAGATGAGATGAACGAACAACAAGATTTACGCCAAGAATATTTGAAGGCGTTCCGTCAATCGTTCAAATCGCAAATGATGGGGATGAAGGTCGTCGATCCAGAAGGAAACGACGTCACACCAGAGAAGTTGAAAGAAGATCAAAAACGCTATCGTGGCGAGTGATGCTGAATGCACATCCTATTTCGTATAGGATGTGCATTTTTGTTATACACGAACGGTCATCAGACGAACGGATTGCTGTTTTTTTAAGGCAATTGAAGGAAACGATTTCACTAAATGTGTTATACTAATTAATTAGTTGTGACACACGAATGAGTGTGATAAAATATGACGGGTAGAAAACCTTCTTAACACAGAGAGGATGAAATTAGTGGAAACAACTACTAAAGAATTATTAGCGATTAACTCGATTCGGACGCTCTCAATTGATGCGGTCCAAAAAGCGAACTCTGGTCACCCAGGGATGCCGATGGGTGCTGCACCTATGGCGTTTACACTTTGGACAGACAAAATGCGTCACAACCCGAAAAACCCGAACTGGTTCAACCGTGACCGATTCGTTCTTTCGGCAGGTCATGGATCGATGCTCTTGTATTCGCTCCTTCACTTGTCTGGATATGATTTGTCGATGGACGACCTTAAATCATTCCGTCAAATGGACTCGAAGACTCCTGGTCACCCAGAATACCGTCATACGGCTGGTGTAGATGCGACAACGGGCCCACTTGGACAAGGGATTGCAATGGCTGTCGGGATGGCCATGGCAGAGAAGCACTTAGAAGCGACTTACAACCGCGACGAGTTCAACGTCGTTGACCACTACACGTTCGGGATTTGCGGAGACGGAGACTTGATGGAAGGTGTATCGGCAGAAGCGGCATCACTCGCTGGTCACTTGAAGCTCGGCAAACTCGTCGTTCTTTACGATTCAAACGATATCTCACTCGATGGCGATCTTCACAAATCGTTCTCTGAAAGCGTAGAAGACCGTTTCAACGCGTACGGATGGCAAGTCATTCGTGTCGAAGACGGAACAGATATCGATTCGATCGCAAAAGCAATCGATGCAGCGAAAGCTGAAACGTCAAAACCGACATTGATCGAAGTGAAAACGGTCATCGGATTCGGTTCACCGAACAAATCAGGTAAATCGGCATCACACGGTGCTCCACTTGGAGATGCTGAAATCGAATTGACGAAACAGTTCTATAAATGGGAAGGTGAGTCATTCTACGTACCAAACGAAGTATATGACTTATTCAACGAGAAAGTTGTCGAGCCTGGCGCAAAATATGAGTCAGACTGGAACGAACTCGTAGAAGCGTACAAAGCGGCACATCCAGAACTCGGTGCGCAGTTCGTGCGTGCGATGAACAACGAACTTCCTGAAGGTTGGGACAGCGAGTTGCCAACATTCGAAATCGGTTCGAAAAAAGCAACACGTCAAACGAGCGGTGAAGTTTTAAACGCAATCGCGAAAGCAGTACCGACACTCTTCGGTGGATCTGCTGACCTTGCCGGGTCAAACAACTCGATGATTAAAGGTGCAGTGGACTTCGATGAAGATCCAGCTGGACGTAACATCTGGTTTGGTGTTCGTGAGTTCGCAATGGCGGCAGCTGTAAACGGAATGGCACTTCACGGCGGCGTCCTTCCTTACGGTGCGACATTCTTCGTCTTCTCGGATTACCTTCGCCCGGCAGTTCGTCTTGCTGCACTCATGGGACTTCCGTCAACGTTCATCTTGACGCACGACTCAATTGCAGTTGGTGAAGATGGCCCAACACACGAGCCAGTTGAACATTTGATGAGTTTCCGCGCGATGCCGAATCTATCTGTTCTTCGCCCGGCAGATGGGAAAGAAACAATCGCTGCTTGGAAACAAGCGGTAACATCGAAAACGACACCTTCACTCCTCGTCTTGACACGTCAAGCGTTGCCAGAGCTCGAAGGCACATCGGTTGAAACGGCAGCAAAAGGAGCATACGTCGTTGCAGGTGAATCGAAAGATGCAGACGTCCTCTTGCTCGGTACGGGTTCTGAAGTACACGTCCTCGTTGAAGCGCGTGAGCAGCTTGCGGCTGAAGGCGTGAATGCGGCAGTCGTATCGATGCCATCATGGGAACTCTTTGAAGCGCAATCTGCTGAATATAAAGAGTCTGTCCTTCCATCTTCAATCACGAAGCGTGTATCACTTGAAGCAGGTGCGACACTTGGATGGTATAAATACGTAGGATTCGGTGGAAAAGTACTCGGAATCGACAAGTTCGGAGCATCTGCACCTGGGGACCTCCTCATGAAAGAATACGGCATGTCAGTCGACAACGTCGTCAATGCAGTAAAATCACTTTAATCTCAAGTTAGATTGTTGTGACGGCCATTCGTTTGGCCGTCACTTTTTTTCTAGACGACTAGCGAAGTTGGTCAATTTAGTGTATAGTAAAAAACGATGTTTCATATGGTAGAGGAGGTAAAGCCTTGAGTACATTATTCTGGATTCTTCTTGTCGTGGCAGCACTCATCGGGGGTATCGCGATCGGATTCTTTATCGCGCGTAAATACATGATGAACTACCTTGAACAGAACCCGCCAATCAATGAAGATATGATTCGTACGTTGATGATGCAAATGGGTCAAAAGCCATCACAGAAGAAAGTTAACCAAGTGATGCGCGCCATGAACGTGCAGATGAAAAACGAAAAGAAATCATAATCAATCACGAGAGCACTTCGGTATCCGAAGTGCTTTTTTTGTTTCCTCTTTTTGTTAGACAATCGAACAAACTTTCGCTACGATTAATGAATAATCTTTATATAAAGACAAAGGGGGCGTTTCATATTCGTGTATTTAAACAATTGTCTTGGTTTTTGCGTCTCGAATGGAAGACGTATGCACTCGGCATCGTCTTGCTCATATTCGTCGCAGGGCTAGAATTGATTCCACCGCGTATCATTGGTCGAATCGTCGACGAAATCAACCGTGGTTCACTCTCCTCAAATACGCTCTGGATGTTACTCGGAGGTCTCGCAGCAGTCGGGATTGGGAATTATGTTGCCCGCTTCTTTTGGCGCTATTTCATCTTCGGCGCTTCGATTCGACTAGGGAGAATGTTACGTAGCCAACTGTATCGGCACTTTACCGATCTCGATCAACGATTTTACAAAAAGTCACGTGTTGGCGACCTGATGGCCCACGCGACGAATGATGTGCAGGCCGTATCGATGACGGCAGGGGCGGGGATATTGACACTCGTCGATAGCGTGACGTTGGGGACATTCGTCATCATTACGATGATCACGACGATCAGTTGGAAGCTCACACTCGTTGCCTTGCTCCCACTGCCGATCATGGTCGCTCTGACGACACGGTACGGGAAGATGTTACATAGCCGCTTTGGCGTCGCCCAAGCAGCATTTTCAGAATTGAATGACAAAGTGCAAGAGAGTGTCAGTGGGGTTCGTGTCTTGAAATCGACCGGGGAAGTCGACCGAGACGTGGACTCGTTTGAGAACTTATCGAGTGAGGTCATGGCAAAAAACGTACGAGTCGCCAAAATTGATGCTCTATATGATCCGACCATCTTTGGGATTGTTGGCTTGTCCTATATCCTCTCGGTCGGGTATGGCGCCGTCTTGATTGAACAAGGTGAATTGACAATCGGACAAATTGTCAGTTTCACAGCCTATTTGGCGCTGTTGACGTGGCCGATGCTGGCGTTCGGTTGGTTATTCAACATTGTCGAGCGTGGACGGGCATCATATGATCGAATCGAGCGAATGCTCGCCGTCAAACCGGAGATTCAAGATGACCGGATGGCCGCGACAACACTTGCACATTCAGAAGTGGAAGTCGATGTGCGACACTTCGCCTATGACGAAACCGTCGTACTCCGTGATGTCCATTTTCGGATTGAGCGCGGAAAGACGATTGGCATTGTCGGCAGGACAGGTGCGGGTAAGACGACGATTGTCCGTCTGTTGACCCGTGAGTATGATGTGAAAGACGGAAAGATTAAAATCGGAGGCATCAATATTCGCCAAGTGAAAAAATCATTATTGATGGACAAAATTGCCGTCGTGCCACAAAATCATTTCTTGTTCTCCGATTCAATTGCGAACAATATCGCTTTCGGAAGACCCGATGCGAGCATGGAAGAAATCATCGAGGCGGCTAAAGTCGCGGAAGTGCATGAGGATATCATCCGGCTACCGGAAGGATACGCGACGCTTGTCGGGGAACGCGGTGTGACGTTGTCAGGTGGACAGAAACAACGGATTTCCATCGCGCGTGCGCTCATGACTGAAGCGGACGTCTTGATTTTGGATGACGCGCTATCTGCAGTCGATGCGAAGACGGAAGAGTCGATCATCGAACACTTCCGTGTCGGAAACCCTGAACAGGCACGTGTGATTGTGGCGCATCGCCTCTCAGCTGTCGAACATGCAGACGAGATTCTCGTGATTGAAGACGGCAAAATCGTCCAACGAGGTCGCCATGACGCATTGCTTCAAGAGACGGGTTGGTATCGTGAAACGTACGATCGTCAACAACTTGAGGCGATTGTAGAAGGGGGTGGACACGATGAAGCATGATGTTCAAGAATGGCAGGTTATCAAACGGCTACTCAGTTATGCAACACGATACGGGAAGTCGCTCAGTATCGCTTTCGTCTTCCTGTTGATTGCGACAGGTGCCAAATTGGCCGGTCCGTTTTTAATCAAAGTGTTCATCGATGAGTTCGTCACGCCAGGTGTCTACCCGACGAACTGGGTCATCGCACTCTTCGCGGTCTATATGGTTCTTCATGTATCCGCAATCGTGTTTGATTATCTGCAGTCGATTTCGTTTCAAAAGATTGCGTTGAAGATTGTTCAAAACATACGTATGGATATCTTCCGCCACGTCATGGGGATGCGGCTCGCCTATTTCGACCGAACACCAGCTGGCGTCCTCGTGTCACGGATTACGAATGATACCGAGGCGGTCAAAGAATTGTACGTCGGTGTGATGAGTACGTTTGTCCAGTCGGCTGTTCAATTGATTGGGACGTATATTTTCCTATACATATTAGAACCGCCACTAGCGACGATGGGGCTCGTCTTGTTGCCACTCTTCTGGCTCATCATTTGGGCGTATCGTCGTTTTTCGACAAAATATTTTGCGCAAGTGAGGGACCTGTTGTCACAGCTCAACGCTCAATTGAACGAGTCGATCAACGGCATGGGGATTATTCAACAGTTTCGTCAAGAGGAGCGGCTCATCCGTCAGTTCGAAGAGACGAATGAGGCGCACCAAGAGGCACGATATCGAAACTTAAAGCTCGACAGTATGTTGCTACGCCCAATCATCGAGCTCCTTCTTGCTTTCTCAATTATCGGTCTACTCGGATATTATGGGGTGCTCTCGATGAGTGAACAAGTACAAGTCGGGGTCGTCTACGCATTCATCAGCTATATCGAACGGATTTTCCGACCAGTTCTCGATATTATGCAGCGATTGAGTGAATTCCAACAAGCTGTCGTATCGGCAGACCGCGTCTTTAAAATCTTGGATACAGACGAGCCGGCACCAGGAAAGCAAATGCCAGGCGAGGCAGAGATTACAGAAGGTGAAGTGCGGTTTGAGAACGTGACGTTCAGCTATGACGGGGAAGTCGATGTGTTGAAGCAAATCTCATTCGTTGCAAAACCTGGTGAGACGGTCGCGCTCGTAGGCCATACGGGTAGTGGGAAGAGTTCGATTATCAACCTGTTGACCCGCTTTTATCCATATGGTTCGGGTCGTATCACCATTGACGGACAGCCACTCGAACAATTTGAAGAGCAAGAGCTTCGTCAACAAGTCGGATTGGTGCTACAAGATCCGTTTCTATTCACTGGGACGATTGAAGAAAATTTAAAGTTATTCAATCCAAATATCGATTCAGAACGTGCCCGTGAAGCCGCTGAGTTTGTCCAGGCACACACGTTCATCGAGAAGTTAGATGCCGGGTACGGTCATGTTGTCGGAGAGCGTGGCGCGACATTTTCGGGCGGTGAGCGACAATTGCTCGCATTTGCGCGAACGGTTGCCCGTAATCCGAAAGTACTCATCCTCGACGAGGCGACGAGTTCGATTGATACGGAGACAGAAGAACGCGTACAGACGGCGCTCGACCGTATGCGCCGTGGTCGTACAACGATTGCCATCGCTCACCGTCTTTCAACGATTCAAGATGCTGACTTGATTTTAGTCCTGCATCGAGGAGAAATCGTCGAGCGTGGGAATCATCAGCAGTTATTGAAGCAAAACGGTCTGTACAAAAAAATGTATGAATTACAGTCTGGACAACGTCTGATGTCTTGAATTGGAAGGGATACCTATTGGGGTGTCCTTTTTCCATGGAAAAAAAGCTCGCCACGGAGAGTGACGAGCCATCAAGGTCAATTCGAATGCTGATCTTTTTTATGCTTTGATAGGACATGACGAGTAATGAGAGAGTCAAGTTCTTGACTGACCAAAATGACTTCTGGTGAGGTCCAAGTGTGCTTTGACGCGATTTTATACAGTTCATCACGTTTCTGTTCAATGGCCTGGTGTAGTGTATCTGCTGCGGTGACTGCCACGTTCGTTCCCCCATCATGTAAATTAGAATTTTGCGAACTAGAATATCCAAATCTTAGCACCTACGTTTACAGATGACAAGTTTCATTTCCATTTCAAAAATTACAAAATGATGTTTCGTTCTGAAAGAAAAGATTCGAGCAATTTAAATAGGTTTTCGCTATAATGGTCGTGAAAGGTGGAAATCGTCATGGAAGTCACATTATGGCTCGCATTTGGGGCGGGCGTCTTATCGTTTTTGTCACCATGTACGCTCCCGTTATATCCAGTGTTTCTCTCGTATATTACAGGGGTTTCCGTATCTGAATTAAAAAATGAAGGATTGAAACAGCGTACAGCTTGGTTCCACACGTTTTCGTTCTTGTTCGGCTTTTCGATTGTCTTTCTCGTGCTTGGATTATCGACTTCGTTAATTGCAGACGTCTTCATCCAGTATAAAGATAGTTTGCGGATGTTCGGCGCCATTTTAATTTTCGTGTTCGGCGTCTTTTTGGCCGGTCTATGGCAACCGCAATTTATGATGCGCGAAAAGAAGATGGACATTGGCGAGCGAAAGAGCGGCTATTTTGGAACCGTATTAATCGGAATTGGTTTTGCTGCGGGATGGACGCCGTGTACGGGTCCGATTTTAGCAGGTGTGATTGCACTTGCGGCAACTAATCCGAGCCAAGGTCTCGGTTACATGTTGGCGTATGTCATCGGTTTCGCGATTCCATTCTTAGTGATGGTCGCGTTTGTAGGCAAGATCAAGTACTTAGCACGTAACAGTGCGAAAGTTGCAAAAGTCGGGGGCTATCTGATGATGGCATTCGGCGTATTATTATATTTTGACGGGATGAACCGCTTCGCTGCTTGGATGAGCGAACTTGTCGGATTCACCGGATTTTAAGGGGTTGACCGAGATGTCAATGTTATGGGGGTCGACTCTCGTTGCGTTATTGATGGGTATCGTGGCGAGTTTCGTGCGTGTGAAAGCATCAGCGAAACCGACGAATGCAAAAAAAATCTTAATTCCACCACTTGCGATGACGACCGGGATGATTCAGTTCTTGATTCCCGCATTTCGTTTGTCGTGGGTCGAAGTACTTGAGGCGTTAGCGGTCGGGCTAATCTTTAGTCTGTTCCTCATCAAAACGTCAAACTTCGAAAAACGGGACGGAGAAGTATACTTGTCACGCTCAAAAGCATTTTTTATCGTCGTGTTCGCGCTACTTGCGATTCGTACGGCAATGAAAGTTTGGGTCGGTCATGAAGTCGATATCTTCTCAACAGGTGGATTGTTCTACTTGATTGCCTGGGGGATGATTGTCCCATGGCGAATCGCGATGTATCAAAAGTATAAACGAATTGCAATCACGTAAAAAATGGAGTGGCTCATGGCCGCTCCATTTTTGATTACGATTCTTTTGTGACAGCCACTTCCGTCTCCGAATCGATTCCCGTGTTTGCTTTGACGAGAATCCGTTCGTAGTTTCCGGCGGCTTCGTCGGACTTCGTGACGAGCGTACCGATGAATGCTGCAAGGAAGCCAAGTGGGATTGAGACGATACCTGGGTTAGAGAGTGGGAAAAGTGCTTCTCCAATGAAAATAGCTGACCCGTCCGGTGCCCATAGGTTCGGACTGAGTGCGACCAAGATTAAAGAAGAGAACAAACCGACGACCATCCCCCAGATTGCACCACCTGTGTTAAAGCGTCTCCAGAAAATCGTGAAGAGAATGACTGGTAAGTTCGCACTTGCCGCAACAGCAAAGGCGAGTGATACGAGAAACGCCACGTTCATCGATTGAGCGAAGAACGCAAGTCCCATCGAGACGAGAGCAACGGCCACAGAAGCGATCCGGGCGGCTTTTACTTGTTCTTTCTCTGTCGCTTCCCCTTTCCGAATAATGTGACCATAGAAGTCGTGAGCGAAAGCAGAAGCGGCTGACAAAACGAGACCGGCGACGACTGCTAGAATGGTCGCGAATGCGATGGCTGCCACGAAGGCGAACAAGAGGTCGCCACCGAGTACTTGAGCAAGGAGAGGAGCCGCCATGTTACCTGCAGGGTTTGCGGCGAGAATGGCGTCTCGTCCGACAAATGCTGCTGCCCCGAAACCTAAAAAGATTGTCAAAATGTAGAACGCTCCAATGATCCATGTTGCATACACAACTGACTGTCTTGCCGTCGGTGCATCTTTGACGGTAAAGAAGCGAATCAAGATGTGTGGAAGACCAGCCGTACCGAGGACGAGCGCCATATTTAACGAAATCGTATCGAGCGGGAGCTTGAATTTGTTACCTGGGTTCAAGAAGTCACTACCGAGCGGTGTGGCTTTACTCACTTCATTGAACATCGTCATGATCGAGAAATCGAATCGTGCAAAGACGAGGAAGGAAATGATGGCTGTCCCAATCATCAACAAGACGGCTTTTGTGATTTGTACCCATGAAGTCGCCGTCATCCCACCGAATACGACGTAGACTGTCATCAATATCCCGACGACAACGACACTTGTCGTATACGGGATGCCGAGCAATAGTTCAATCAATGCACCTGCACCGACAAGCTGGGCAATCATATAAAAAATAGAGATGACGATGGCATTCATCGCCGCGACACCGCGCACGCGTGGCTTATTGAAGCGAGCGGCAATCATGTCGGCCATCGTATACTTCCCAAGATTGCGGAGCGGCTCCGCGACGAGATAGAGGACAACGAGATAGGCAACGAGGAAGCCGATGGAATAGAAAAAGCCATCAAATCCAGCGAGTGCGATCATGCCTGCAATGCCTAAGAAGGAAGCGGCAGACATATAGTCCCCTGCAATCGCGAGACCGTTTTGGAAGCCAGTCAACCCACCATCAGCCGTGTAGAAATCACTGGCGGTTTTCGTTTTTCTAGCGGCGAAATATGTAATGACAAGGGTGAGACCGACAATGGCGGTAAAGAGGGCAATTGCTGTCCAGTTCATGATTTCACCTCTTCCTTCAGTTGTCTCACGAGTGCATCAAAGCGTCGGGCACGACGACTATAGAGCACGCACAGTGTCCACGTCATAATAAACTGGGAGAAGGCGAACGCCCAAGCCCAAGTGATGTCACCAACAATTTTTGTATTCAAGATCGTGGTGTAACTTGTCAAAACAGGAAGCGTGAAATAGAAAATAAGTGAGAAGATGATAGCGGGAACGATAAAACGATTTTTTTCACGCATCAGTTGATGGAACGACTCGTGTTCTGTAATCGACTGAGCGGAATGGCTACTGGTCGTTTGAGTAACTTGCGTCACGTCATGCATAAAATCCCTCCTAATCTGTAAGATAAATCCATTATGCAGTGTGAAAATGAGAGGAGTCATGCCTTTTTTTCATGTCGAATTCACTAATACTATTGTAATATTGGTCATACCAATTTATTGTAAGCGTTTTCAATATTGTCTAAATATTGAACGTTATTTCTACATAATGAAAAACGAGAGAAAAGGTACTTTCGACCCAATAGGCAAAATGCACAATTCGACAAATAAAAAAACTCTAACCTGAATGGAAAGAGTTTACTGCTGAAAATAGTGTTCGTAAGGTGTCCAGTCGATTTGTTCTTCGGCTAGCGCTTTTTTAAGGAATTTGTGGTCTCGCTTCGGCGTTGCGGCAATATATCCTTTTACAACGAGTTCGGTCGTCATCTTCTTTGCACGAGATTCGAGGGCAAACTGACCGATTTTACCTGCGATTTTTCGGATGGCGACGTCTCGAAATAGTTCAGGAACCGGTGAAACGAGTCGATCTAACAGGGTCCGCGTTTCCGGCGTCCATAAATGACGCGTTCTCTCTATATAATCATCCTCAATGTCTAAAAGGGAACGCCCGTCTTCTTTCGGCATTCGTTTTAAAAACTTACGAAACATGAAGTACCCGCCAATCGTCATGAGTCCAATCATGACGAATCCCCAGAATACAATGAAATACATCATCAAGTTTTCTGGCATCGTCTTTCCCCCGTTCTATACATTCACTTACTGTCATCGTTAGTATACAAAAAAGAATCCATTTGCAAAAGGCGTACGTCTCGTTAGGATAGACGAACTCAATCGATTTCGTTAGAATAGATAGCGTTGCTACGAGAATAAGCATGAAGTGAGTCGAGAAAGGAAAGGTCTATCGTATATGAGCCAATTGAAACAAGAAGTCGAGAGACGCCGAATATTCGGGATCATCTCTCACCCGGATGCGGGTAAGACGACATTAACAGAGAAGTTACTTTTGCACGGTGGTGCAATTCGTGAAGCGGGTACCGTCAAAGCGCGTAAAAATTCAAAACACGCAAAATCAGACTGGATGGAAATTGAGAAACAACGTGGAATCTCTGTTACATCGTCTGTCATGCAATTCATCTATCAAGACAAAGTCGTGTCGATCATGGATACACCTGGGCACAACGATTTCGGTGAGGATACGTATCGCGTATTGACATCTGTCGACAGTGCGGTCATGGTCATCGATGCCGCGAAAGGGATCGAGACGCAGACGAAGAAACTATTCCAAGTTTGTCGTATGCGCGGTATTCCAATCTTTACGTTCATGAACAAATTGGACCGTCAGGCAAAAGATCCGCTTGAATTGATGGAAGAACTTGAGGAAGTGCTCGGCATGCCTTCAGTTGCCATCACATGGCCGATCGGCAGCGGGATGCAGTTCGAAGGTGTTTATGACCGAATGAAAAATGAAGTTCATTTGTTCCGCGGAGACAAGTCGACTCTTCAACTAAGTGAGGACGGGGTAAACGACCCGGTGCTCGCTGACCATCTTTCTGAAGAAAACTTGACGAATCTTCGCGATGAAATCGATTTACTCGACGGAGCAGGAAATGAGATTGATGTGGAAGCAATCCAAAGCGGTAAATTGACGCCCGTATTCTTCGGAACGGCGCTCGTTGACTTTGGTGTGACTGCGTTCTTGAATCATTATTTGGAGATGTCTCCAGCTCCAGAGGCGCGTAAATCGAACGTCGGTCCAATCAATCCGACATCGGAAGATTTCAGTGGGTTCGTCTTTAAGATTCAAGCGAACATGAACCCTGCGCACCGTGACCGCATCGCATTCGTTCGGATCTGTTCGGGTGTGTTCGAACGAGGAATGGACGTCACACTCACGCGAACCGGCAAGAAAATCAAATTGAGCCAGTCTACGCAGCTCATGGCCAACGATCGTGAGACGGTTGACCAAGCGTTCGCAGGAGATGTCATCGGGATCTATGATTCAGGTACGTATCAAATCGGGGATACGATCACGACATCCAAACAAAAGATTGCCTTTGAAGCATTGCCGACTTTCCCACCTGAGTTGTTTATGCGTGTATCGCCAGTCAACTCGCTCAAGTCGAAACACTTCCACAAAGGTGTAGAGCAACTCGCCCAAGAAGGGGCAATCCAAGTTTATCGCAACGAATACAATGAGATTTATCTCGGTGCGGTCGGCCAACTCCAGTTCGAAGTGTTTGAATATCGTTTGAACAATGAGTATGGCGTAGACATCCGGATGGAACCTGTATCATACAGCGTTGCACGTTGGGTAAAAGATAAAGAATTGAAAGCGTTGAAACCTTTCCAAGACTCACGGAACATGCTCGTCACTGACCGCTGGGAACGTCCGGTCTTCCTGTTCGCGAACGAGTTCACGTATGAGCGGTTCGCTGAACGTCATGCGGACGATTTGACTCTCGTCGAGGCTTTAGATGTCAACGAAGAGATTGGAACAGAAGAATAATTTGTAAACACCTCAGTTTTGAGGTGTTTTTTGTCGTTTATCCCTTTTTTAGTGAATTGATAAGTTTTACTTATGACTAATTTGTGACGGAATGTATTTTACGTCACGCTATACTTGTATTATGATAAATATGTGAAAAGTAAGCGATTACGCATTGTCGTGTGGTCGGCGCTTTCAAAAAGGGGGAAATTGCAATGGAACAGACGAATGTTTTAGACGCGTTCGCATCTCGGACATCGTTCGAGGCGAACGGACAATCGTATGATTTTTATCGATTGAAAAAGTTAGAAGAAGAAGGGTTAACGGACATCAGCCGTTTACCTTATTCGATTCGCGTACTTCTCGAATCGGTACTCCGTCAACAAGACGGTCGCGCGATTACAAAAGAACATGTCGAGAACTTGGCAAAATGGGGTACTGCCGACGTCTCGAAAGACATTGACGTACCGTTCAAGCCGGCACGCGTTGTACTTCAAGACTTCACGGGTGTACCGACGGTCGTAGACCTTGCTTCACTTCGTAAAGCGATGGCGGACCTCGGTGGAGACCCGAACAAAATCAACCCAGAAATCCCTGTCGACCTCGTCGTTGACCACTCTGTTCAAGTAGATGCGTACGGTTTCGCTGGCGCATTGATGAAAAACATGGACATTGAATTCGAACGTAACGAAGAGCGTTATAAGTTCTTACGTTGGGCTCAGACGGCATTTGACAACTATCGTGCCGTACCACCTGCAACGGGGATTGTTCACCAAGTAAACTTAGAGTACTTGGCATCTGTCGTCCTCGAGAAGAACGATGAAGCAGGTACTGTGGCTTATCCAGATTCACTCGTCGGAACGGATTCGCACACAACGATGATCAACGGACTCGGTGTTCTTGGTTGGGGCGTTGGAGGAATCGAAGCGGAAGCAAGTATGCTCGGTCAACCATCATATTTCCCAGTGCCAGAAGTCGTCGGTGTCAAAATCATCGGTGAAGTCAACCCTGGTGTAACAGCGACAGACGTAGCACTCGTCGTAACAGAGATGCTCCGTCATGAAAAAGTAGTCGGGAAATTCGTTGAATTCTTCGGACCGTCGCTTCACACGATGCCGCTTTCTGACCGTGCAACAATCGCAAACATGGCGCCAGAATATGGCGCGACATGTGGATTCTTCCCAGTCGATACGGAAACATTGAACTACATGCGTACAACTGGCCGCTCTGAAGAATTGATCTCACTCGTTGAAGAATACTCAAAAGCGAACGATCTCTTCTACACGCCAGACCAAGCTGATCCAACATTCACGAAAGTGTTGACGCTCGACTTGTCAAAAGTTGAACCTTCACTAGCAGGTCCAAAACGTCCACAAGACCGAATCAACCTCTCAGACGTTCAAACATCGTTCATCGATAGCTTGAGCGCTCCAGCAGGGAATAGCGGCTTTGGACTTGACCGTTCTGAACTCGAGAAGAAGGCGACGGTCAACTATGAAGATGGTGCCGTCGATATGAGTACAGGAGATGTCGCGATTGCTGCCATCACAAGCTGTACGAACACATCAAACCCTTACGTTATGGTCGGTGCCGGACTCGTTGCGAAGAAAGCGGTAGAACGCGGCTTGACTGTTCCAAAATACGTGAAGACATCACTCGCGCCAGGTTCGAAAGTCGTAACGGACTATCTTGACAAAGCTGGCTTGACTTCTTACTTGGATGAACTCGGCTTCAACACAGTCGGTTACGGCTGTACGACATGTATCGGAAACTCGGGTCCACTTGACCGTGAAGTCGAAGAAACAATCACGGAGAACGACTTGCTCGTATCTTCTGTCCTTTCTGGGAACCGTAACTTTGAAGGACGCGTTCACCCGCTCGTGAAAGCGAACTTCTTGGCGTCACCACCACTCGTCGTCGCTTACGCACTCGCAGGATCAGTCAACTTCGACATCATGAACGATTCGTTCGGTACGGACAAAGATGGAAATGAAGTGTACTTCAAAGACATCTGGCCATCAAACGATGAAATCAAGATGGTCGTACAAGACGTCGTGTCACCAGAAGCGTTCCGTAAAGAATACGAAACGGTCTTCACTGGTAATGAGCGTTGGAACGCGTTAGATGTTCCGGAAGGTAACTTGTATGACTTCTCAGATGAGTCGACATACATCCAAAACCCACCGTTCTTCGAACAACTCGAACCAGAAGCGGGCGAAGTACATGCATTGAATGGCTTACGCGTCATCGGGAAGTTCGCGGATTCGGTCACGACTGACCACATCTCGCCAGCGGGATCATTCTCGAAGACGACACCAGCTGGTCAATACCTCCTTTCTAAAGGGGTAGAGCCAATCGACTTCAACTCTTACGGTTCACGCCGTGGTAACCATGAAGTCATGATGCGTGGTACGTTCGCCAACATTCGTATCCGCAACCAAGTCGCACCAGGTACAGAAGGTGGATTCACGACTTACTGGCCAACAGGTGAAATCATGCCGATGTATGATGCTGCGATGAAGTATAAAGAACAAGGTACTGGACTTGTCGTCCTTGCTGGAAACGACTACGGAATGGGGTCGTCTCGTGACTGGGCTGCGAAAGGGACAAACCTCCTTGGCATTCGTGCGGTCATCGCACAAAGTTTCGAGCGGATTCACCGTTCAAACCTTGTTATGATGGGTGTACTACCACTTCAATTCTTAGAGGGTGAATCAGCAGAATCACTCGGATTGACTGGTGAGGAAGCAATCGATATCCAAGTCGATGAGTCTGTACGTCCACGCGATATCTTGAACGCAAAAGCGACACATGAAAACGGAACGGTGACAGAATTCAAAGTCATCGCACGTTTCGACTCTGAAGTTGAAATTGATTACTACCGTCACGGTGGAATCTTGCAAATGGTTCTCCGTAACAAACTTAAATAAGCTTCGGCTTATTAAACCTTCCTTTGAAAAAAGGAAGGTTCAGCTTGTTGACAAATAAGATGTTCGAACTCGTCCCTCCGGCGCCCACGCTTTCCGCAGGCAATCCCGGAGCCGCATCGCGACTCAGGTCGCTGCTGGGTCTCCGTCGGATTGCTTTCCTGCAGGAGTCGGGGCGCCGTAGGACGAGTCACACGAATGGTCGCCACCTTTGGCGGCCATTTGTCTTTTTCTGAGGCCTCGATGGCCGAAGAAAAAGCCCGATACATACT